>DALTYF010000007.1 GCA_029986195.1 Methanocorpusculum sp.
GCTCGACTCTGAGAATCATGACCGCTGGCTCTGCTGCGGATGCGATTGCCTGGGTCCTTACCCGGAGCGGCTCAACAACGCCTGCTGCAAGCATATCGACCGGCTCCCCCTCGAAGACATCCAGACCGAAGGTCTTCTTGCCTTTCTCGTGGGCTGCACGAAGTTCGACAAGCTTGTCAATCGGGTCAAGACCTGCATTCTCAGCGAGGGTTCTTGGAATGACCTCAAGTGCGGATGCGAATGCCTCGATTGCAAGCTGGATACGTCCGCCCTGGGTTGCTGCGTACTCACGGAGTCTGAGGGAAAGCTCAACTTCCGGTGCTCCTCCGCCTGCGACAATCTTCTTGTCCTCAACGACAACACCGACGACGCGCAGTGCGTCCTCAAGTGCACGGCCAAGTTCGTCAACCACGTGCTCGGTTCCGCCCTTGATGATGATGGAGACTGCCTTCGGGTTCTTGCACTTCTCCACAAAGATCATCTCTTCGCCGCCGCCGACCTTGCGCTCTTCGACAAGACCTGCAACACCAAGTTCATCAGCGCTGATTGCGTCGATGGAAGAGATCAGTGCGCCGCCGGTTGCACGGGCGAGCTTCTCCATGTCGGACTTCTTGACCCGGCGGACGGCAAGGATGCCTGCCTTGGAGAGGTAGTGCTGTGCAATGTCGTCGATACCCTTCTGACAGAAGAGAACATTTGCGCCGGATGCCTTGATCTTCTCGACAATGCCCTTAATCATGCGTTCTTCCTCGTCGAGGAACAGCTGGAGCTGGTCGGGGCTGGTGATGCTGATCTCTGCGTCAACTTCGGTCTTCTTGTACTCGACTGCTGCGTTGAGGAGGAGAATCTTTGCGTTCTTCACGGTCTTCGGCATGCCGGGGTGGACACGCTCTTTGTCGATGATCATGCCTTCGACAATCTCGGAGTCCTCGATTGCACCGCCGACACGCTTCTCAACCTTGACGTTCTCGGTGTCAACGGTTCCGTCTGCATCGGCAACAAGGGTAATTGCACGGACGATTAAGTCACAGAGCTTGTCCTTGGATGCCTCGGCGTTCTTGCCGGTCATTGCGGTTCCTGCAATCTTTGCGAGGATTTCCTTGTCCTTTGCCTTGACATCAACTGCGATGGTCTGGAGAAGTTCCTGTGCCTTCTCTGCGGCCTGGCGGTATCCGAGGGTGATAACGGTCGGGTGGACATCCTGCTCAAGGAGTTCTTCGGATTTCTTCAGAAGTTCGCCTGCAATAACAACTGCAGAGGTGGTTCCGTCACCGACTTCGTCGTCCTGGGTCTTTGCGACCTCGACCATCATCTTTGCGGCCGGGTGTTCAATGTCCATCTCTTTGAGGATGGTCACACCGTCGTTGGTGATGACGACATCGCCAATGGTGTCGACGAGCATTTTGTCCATTCCCTTCGGACCGAGGGTGGTTCTTACTGCACCGGCAACTGCCTTTGCTGCAGCAATGTTCATGCTCTGGGCATCCCGTCCACGGGTACGGGATCCGCCTTCTTTAAGAATCAGAATAGGCTGTCCGCCAAGTTGTGCTGACATGATTTCTATCTCCAAATACTCTGTGGTATACAGAGTAATGTATGCAGATTAGTTTGCTTTGTTGTTCTATATAAATTTGACTGTATTGCAAATGCATCGGGACAAAAATGTAAGATAATTTTCCGGGGGCCGGCATCCTCTGCCGGGGCGCGCCCGCCGGTTCAGGAGGAGTCCGTTGCGCCGGATGCGCAGCCCGTTCCGCATGCGGATCTGCCGGGAGTGCGTTTGATGAAATCTGCGGGAATCTGTTCCGGATATACAGAATCGCCCAGTCGCACAGCGCGTCAAGAATGGGGAGGAGAGCCAGTCCGGCACGGGTGAGCCGGTACTCGACACGCGGCGGGATCTCCTCATACTGTGTCCGTGAGATGAGGCCGTCCTCTTCCAGAGCCCGAAGCTGCAGCGAGAGCATGTGCGGCGTGATCTTCGGCAGGTTCGTCTTGATGTCCGAGTACCGGGCAACGCCGCCGCCGATGTACCAGATGATGAGCGCTTTCCATCTGCCGCCGATACAGTCAAACGCCGCCTCAACCGGGCACTGGTAGGAATGGTTTCTGGGTTTCATGATGCGTTGGGATACGTTAGTCTGGTACAGTTTTTGCGTTCAGGGAATTTATGCCATGCGCATAAGATGGCAGTATCAAAAAGAGTACCGGATATTCTTTCTGATACTTTTTGGTATTTATTGAAAAATCCCCAAAGAATAGAGTATGATATCTGAGATTGATGCAGTAAAAACCGTTGCGGGTCTGATGATGGCCGCAGCACGCACCGCCCCGAAGTCAATGGGCATTGACTCCCTTGTGATACAACCCTTTGACAGGGAGGAGATGAGAGCGGTTGCGGAGAAGATGGATGCACTCGATACGGAAACGGGCATGACCTTCTTCAATACGAATGCGGATCACGTGAGGAACAGTGACCAAATGGTCCTCATTGGCGTCAAAGGACGGCTGCCGCTTGGTGCAAACTGCGGCGGCTGCGGACATGCGACCTGTGCGGAGTTCGTAAAGACGGTCAGGGCGGCACCGGCGGATGCGGACTATCCGGGACCGAACTGTATCTTCAAGATCACCGACCTCGGGATTGCGACCGGGTCTGCGGTGAAGTGTGCGGCGTCCCACAACATCGATAACCGCGTGATGTACACCGCGGGCGCTGCGGCAAGGAGGCTCGGACTGATGGAGGACTGCACGGTTGTGTACGGTATTCCTCTCAAGGTGTCGGGTAAGGATATTTTCTTTGCGCCGGGACGGGAACACTGACCGGATCATCTCCGGCATTTTTTTGGAAAAAATTTTGAAAAAAAAATTATTGTTTGTCCGTCACCATCTCCAGCAGATCCGATCCGTCAGAGACATCCTTCAGCCGTTCTTCACCGATCACGAGCGTTTTGCCGATCTTCTTTTCCTTACGGTAGTCGGAGACCACACACAACGAATGGGTTCCGGAAATCTGCGAGATGTTGCCGACCAGCTCAGCCCGGCGGACCGTCTTCTGTGCCGTCCCGTAGCAGGTGAGAATCGTTTCATCCTCAAACACCGCGAACGCATGGAACGGTGCGCGGCGGAGTTCCTGCACGCTGATACCGATCGACCGCAGACGGTCGGCGGGCTGCTGGTGCGGGTCGGCATCCCCGCCGTGTCCCTGCGGCAGAGACGCCGGAGCTTTTTCCTCGGCCGCCGGAGTGTAGCAGAGAAGATCTATCGGCATCACAATGTCGTCGTTGAACAGCTCCTCAAGCCGCATGGCAACATCAAGCGTTGCGCCCATACCGCCTTCGTACTTGCTGATGGTCCGGCGGGAAACCCCCAGCGCATGGGCGAGATCCCCAAGCGACATGGAGGACTGTTCCTCGCGCAGTTCCCGGAGCCGGTCGGCATCGATGTTCACGTAGAGACCACCGGGCGATGCATACACAAGCGGCAGCTCACCTTCCGCAAGATAATCGTAGAGGGTTGCAGAGGACACCGCGTTGATACCGTACCGCAGATAGATTGCACCGCGCTCCAGCGGTGCGTCGCGCGCCCGCTCCCCGATGATGAGAGGGACGGCACCCAGATGCCGGGAAATCTTGTCCAGATCCCAGGCAATGTCCTCGTTGACACTGTCTATCTGGGACACAACCTTGATGACCAGCAGATGCTCGCCGTCGGAGGTCATCAGATCGAAACTCCGCGGACGTATCTCGCAGCGTTCCGATACATTGTAGCCTGCCATGATCAGGATGCTGACCACGTTCTGAAGCAGCCGGTCGTTGGACATGATCGTATAATCGTAATAGTAATGCAGTTCAATAAATTAGTATCGATAAAATGTTCCTCGGTATAGACGACACGGACTCTCCGAACGGGATGTGTACCACCTATCTGGGCGCAATGCTTGCAGAAAATCTGCTGCGCGCAGGATACACCATTGGAGAGCGGCGGCTGATTCGTCTCAACCCGAATGTGATCTGGAAAACGCGGGGCAATGCAGCGGTCTGTCTGGAAATCTCCGGCGGAATGCCGGAGGCGGTCTTTGATGCCGCGTGCAAACTGATCGAGGAATTTGCAGAGTTCGACTGTGAAAACACCAATCCGGGCGTCGTCGTCGTAAACGAACGGCCGGACCCTGCATTCTACTATCAGGCGCTGCAAAGATTCTGTACCATCGGCGAGACAGTACGGCGGCTGGATAAGATCGGCGCACTCTACCGCGGATACAAATGCGGCCGCGGGCTCATCGGCGCTCTTGCGGCGGTATCGTCCGTTCTGCCGGACGCAACGTACGAACTGCTCGCCTACCGGTCAGTGGAAAGGTTCGGAACCCCGCGGGAGATTGTGGCGGAGAGTTTCTTCGCATCGGCCGCCGCAACGTTCCCGCACACCTGGGACACCGTGGACCCCGCCGCAGGGACGGTTGTCTGTGTGCCGCACGGAAAGGATCCCGTGCTCTACGGTATCCGCGGCGAGTCGCCGGAGTGGGTGAAGCGTTCCGCCGAACTGCTCATCTCCGAACCTCCGGCGTTCTCCCAGATCTGGAAGACCAATCAGGGAACCGATGCGCATCTTCTGGACTACGATGGTAAGCCGCAGGAGGGATTCTCCTATCGCATCGACGGGGTTGTAACCGGAGAGCCGATAACCAGATGCGGGGGTCACGTGGATTTTTTCTTCACCCCGAACGCGGGCGGGCCGAACCTCAGGGTGTTTGCGTTTGAGCCGACGAAGGATTTCCGGCACACCGTCCGCAAACTTCAGTCCGGCGACCAGCTCACACTCTGCGGCAGCTGGCGGAAAGATGCGCTGCATCTGGAAAAGTTCCGGGTAAATTCCCTCCACCCCGCGTGGGTGCGGAAGTCCCCGAAGTGTCCGGTCTGCGGCGGCCGCATGACCTCTGCCGGATACGGAAAAGGATACAAATGCCGCAGCTGTTCCGGGCGCATCCGGACGCAGGAGATTACGGAACAGATACGGGGAATTGCCGAGGGCTGGTATGAAGTCCCGCCCGATGCACGCCGGCATCTGGCAAAACCGATTGCCCGGATACAGGAAGAAAAGAGTGATGTGCGTGAGTAACCGCTGAAGGAAAAGATCACACGGCGGAAAAGATAACACCACCCGCACCAAAGAGATACATAACAATGACTCTTGAGGAGAAGATCACATTTTATTCGCGGGAGGACGCCGCAGAGTTCCAGAAATATCTCAAAGAGAAGGACTGTTCCGCCCGCATCTCGGTTGAGCATACATTCTCCGGCACCCCGTACTTTGAAGGAACCATCTCCGCATTCGGAGAACTCATCAGCAAACTTCTTGCAAAAGAGGAGGACAGTGACCTGGCCCAGATCAAAACCGATCTGGAGAACCGCGAGAAAACCCTTGCCGAATTTTTCTCCGCACACAAAGCCGGTGATGTGCTGACCGACGCAACGCCCGCACAGCTGCTTGCGCAGCTGGAAAGCATCGATGCAAACGGCAACGACAACATACAGAAGACCGCAACGGAAAAGTTCGTCAACTCGCTGATGATTCTCGGAACCCTTGAGGACAATGAACTCCTGAAGATCGAAGGAGAGACGCCGGAGTACACGCTGATCGGCGTAAAGGATCCCCGGGAACTGCGCGTCATGTATGCCTACACCGATCTCGGCGGCATTGCGCCCGAGGACCTCGAAGGAACCGGCATTACGAGCCACATCAGAACATCATCGACAACCGGATACGTGGTCACGACCGGTGCGGAGATCGTGCTTGCCCAGGGTATTGACGATCTCGGTGATTTCCTTGACCATCTTGATGTGGATGACGATGAAGCAGGCCGGTTTGTGGATGCAATTTTCTTCAAACAGGCACTGGTTGCAAAAATCCATGATCTTGTGTCGGGCGGCATCACAACCGAGGCGGAACTCCTCGAAGCCTTTGAAGCACCGGCTTTTCCGCTCGGCATGACTGAGGATGTGATCTCCTTTGATCTCTCCGCCGAGTACCTTGCAGGAGTCGTAAACGACCTCCGCAAACAGGGTTTCCTCAAGGGAAGAGACGGCAAGATTAAAAGTTGCTAACGCATAATAGTATAGTTAGGTGGGGGATGTGGAGTACAAAGCAGTGTGGATACTGCTGCCCTCACCACAGCCAAACCTGTTTTCCAATATCTTATTGCTGTATCTCACCTAACTTTATGGAATTACTTTCAGGTCAGGTACAATAGAATGCACAAACACTGTAATGATCCGGTAAAACAGTTTATTCCCCGCGCAGGTATGACGGTGAACGAGCTGGTTCTGGAGATGGGAGGTGCGGGAGCATACAACGGCGGCAGCCTCTTCCACGCGGTTGATGTTTATGAGAAGATGCTGTCCGATCCGGATATGACGAAGTTCTTCGGTCTGTCCGGCGCGATGGTTCCGGCCGGAATGGGCGGTATTGTTTCCACCTTAATTGAGAAGGGATACATCGATATTCTCACGTCAACGGGCGCAAACCTCACGCATGATCTAATCGAGGCCATCGGCTGCCACCATTATCACGGGCAGGCGGAGTGTGATGATCTTGAGCTTCGGAGGGATGAGATCAACAGAATCTATGATGTGTTCCTCCCAAACGAAGCGTATGAGGAGCTTGAAGAGTTCATTCAGGATGTGTACAATGGTCTGCCGGAGCAGCCGATTACCATCAGCAAACTGCTGCGGACGATCGGCGAGCAGGTGGATACGGGTATTCTGGCAACCGCGGCAAAGCATGATGTGCCGGTGTACTGTCCGGCGTTTCAGGATTCGGTGCTGGGCTTGCAGTACTGGATGTTTTCGCAGTTTCATAAGAAGACGATTCTGGATGCGATCGGCGATATGCATGATCTGCTGAATACGGCGTTTTCGGTGAAGAAGGCGGGTGCGGTTCTGGTGGGCGGCGGTGTTCCGAAGAACTTTACGCTGCAGACGATGCTGATGACGGAGAATGCGTTTACGTACGTGGTTCAGCTGACCGGTGACCGGCCGGATCTCGGCGGTCTGTCCGGTGCGACGCTGGATGAGGCAAAGTCCTGGGGTAAGATCGGTGAGGGTGGTATCGGTGTGACGGTGTACGGCGATGCAACGATTACCCTGCCGATTCTTGCTGCCGCAACGCTTGAGCGGCTGGAGCGGAAGTAATGGCAGATCTTCTTCTTGCGCTGGATGTGAAGGGGAAGGCGGAAGCGGTCCGCGTGGCGGGTGCGTGTACGGGCGAGGTGGATGCGATTAAGATCGGGTATCCGCTGGTGCTTTCAACGGGGCTTGGTATTGTGAGGGATCTGGCAGAGGCGGAGATTCCGATCATTGCGGATTTCAAGGTCGCCGATATTCCAAATACGAACTCGCTTATCTGTGAGGAGGTGTTCGGTGCGGGATGTGCGGGTATCATTACGCATGCGTTCTGCGGGTCAGATTCGCTTGCGGCCTGTGTGGATGCGGCGCATGATCACGGTGGTGTCTGTTTTGTGGTCTGCGATATGAGCCATCCCGGCGCTCTTGATTTCCTCTCGGGCGAAAATGCCGAGCGGATGGCGGAGATGGCGAAGGCTGCGGGAGCGGACGGTATTATTGCACCGGCGACGCGGCCGGAGCGGACGGCGATTCTTCGCGGGATTATCGGTACTTCGATGAAGATCTATTCGCCGGGTGTTGGTGCGCAGGGTGCACAGCCGGAGGATGTGAAGAAGTACGTGGACGGCATCATTGTGGGCCGTGCGATCTATGAAGCAGCTGATCCGAAGGGCGCGGCGCACGGGTTCCGCGGGAGGGCGAGATAAAAAAAGAATTTTTTCCCCAAAAAATTCACGGAACTTTTTTTGAGGGGTTTTGCAGGTAAATTCGTTTATTGATAATCAATATTTGTTATTGATCGTATTTCAGTCCGCAGAAAACGCCGAGCACACGGAAATTCCAACATCACGGAATTCTAAAAAAATCATTTCCGTGTCTTCAGCGTTTTCCGTGGGAGACTCAGGAATAAAAATGCAACACCTTTTGAGGAAAAAAGATTTAATCCTCTCCCGTCCAGTACTTCATTACCGATACCCGGAGAAACATTCCATGCTGAAACATCTTGTTCTTCTCACGCTTCTTGCAGCGCTCCTGCTGGTCGTTCCTGCCGCTGCTGCAAATGCTTCGGTGATTGAAAATACCAACTTCATCACCGTTCAGTCCAGTCCGCCGTCCGCCGATGTGTACATCGACGGCGTCTATCAGGGAAAAACGCCGGTCACTTCGCCCGATCATTACGAGGGACATTACACTGTCCGGGTTGTTCTCGCCGGATACGATGAGTACGTTGTTCCGGATCTGTATGTGAAACCGCTCGGTTCCGGCGTTGCGTCGGTGACGGCAAATCTGATGAAGAATACGTCGATTGCCGGTGTCGTTGTGTATGCGGAGCCGGCAGGCGTTAACGTGTATGTGGATGACGTGTACGCCGGAACGATGCCGGAGGCAAAGGACGGGGGTCTCCAGCTGGCGGGCTATCTGCCGGGGAAGCACGATTTCCGGTTTGAAAAGAATGGCTACAACACCGTTACGAAAAACAATTACATGCTCACCGCCGGAAATACGGAGACGCTGCGGGCGACGCTGGGCAAAGCCGCCGCAACTCCGGAGCCGACGGTGACTACTGTTGCCCCGACCACGGTTACCACGATGCCGACGACGTTTGCCCCGTCCGCTCCGCCGACCAAAGCCCCGGCGCCGGTGGTTGCAATTCTTCTCGGTCTTGCCGCAGCAGGTCTCCTGTTCCGGAGAACCTGATTTTTTTTATTTTCTGGTGAGTCCGGATAGATTTCTCCGCAAGGGGAGGAATGTTTCCGGAGTCAGGGAAAGATACCGGCTGTTTTGCGAGTCATCTTTTCCCCATCTTCAGCGGATACGGCAGGAAGATACACAGTATCACCGCCGCCATCAGTACCGCCTGTATCGTCAGGGCCTCGGGCATGCCGAAGGTATCGGCAAGGACACCGATCACCACAATTGCAACCGCGCTCAGTGCCTGCGGAATGCCGATCACAATACCGGATGCAAGACCGACACTGCCGGGCATCATCTCCTGCACGGTTGCGATCTCAATCGTTGCCGGGGCCATCAGGAAGAAACCCGCGGCAAGCAGTGACAGCAGTGAGAACGGGGCGGGCAGCAGAAAAATACCCAGATAGGCGGGGACGGAACAGGCATACGAGATCAGAAGGATTTCCTTTCTGCCGACTTTGTCCGAACTGATACCCGCAGCCAGAGTTGCGATCATTCCTGCGTAGAACATGCCGGTGACGAACAGTGTCGCAAAACTCAACGCCCGCATGCGTGGTCAGATACACCGTTGAGAACGCGAGAAACCCGTAGTACACCCAGGTCCGCAGCGAACTGATGCCAAGCATCGGTCCTGCACGTCGCCAGTTTGCACCGGTTTTTGCGGGAAGCGGGAGATGATGAACGCGACAATGATTCCCGGAATGATCAGATAGATGAGGGCCGGAAGACCTGCCCAGACGAGAAGGGCACCGGCAATCAGCGGTGCGGCTCCGTAGCCGAAGCTGCCGCCTACCGAGAACAGCGACAGCAGCGTCCCCCGGTTGGCGGGAGTGGAGAACTGATAGATCTGCTGGTACGCGTTTGGATGGAACAGCGAGTTGCCGATTCCGGCAACGACCGCCAGACCCAGCAGCAGCCAGTAATTCTGCACAAAGGCAAAGCAGCTGATGGCAACTGCCGTCATCAGGACGCACCAGCTTGCACCGAGCGTCCAGCCGCCCCGATCCTGCATCCACCCGGCAACCGGCTGCACGACTGCGAGGGTGATTGTGATGACTGTTACCAGAAATCCGGCCATTGCATACGAGGTGATGCCCTGTGCGGCGAAGACCGGCAGCAGTACCGGAAGGGCTGCCGAGATGACCGGCAGGTAGAAGTCAACCGCGCCGTGTCCGGCGGCAAGAACCGCAATCCGTTTTGCAAGAAGATTCATGCGGTTCTCTCCAGATGTACAATCTCCACCGGAATTTCCAGGGATTCCCTGGTGTGGAACGCAAACTGCCGGGGAATGGTCAGTTGTGCGGATATTTTTTCCACGATTCCGGCACGGTCTTTGGTGTAGGCGGTGAGGAAGGGAATGCTGCCTGCGTTGAAGATGCCGTAGCAGACCGGCGCAGTCCGGAGGGCTGCGTCGAGGAAGGGACGATCGGCGTGTTCCTTTTGTGCGCCGAACGGCGGGTTCATGACAACGGTGTCGGCGGTGATGCCGGGGTCCGCATCGCCGATGCAGACCTCGGCAAAGATGATGTCCACTCCGAAGAGTTCCGCGTTTTCCCGGGCAGCGGCAAGAGCCGCGGGGTCGAAGTCAACTGCGATAACGTCTGCACCGAGCAGTGCGGCTGCGATGGAGAGCATGCCGGTACCGCAGCCGAGATCGCAGACCCGGAGGTCTGCGATATCACCGTTCATTGCCGCGTGATACAGCATCCGGGCGGCAAGCGGGGCGGGCGTCATGTACTGTTCCGCATCAGAACGCGGACGGGTGAATCCGCGGACTTTCTGCAGCTGCATTTCAAGCTGGCGGAGTTTCATGGTTATGCTATCTCGTCAATTGCGTAGTCGTCCCAGCTGCGGAGTCCGAGGACGATTTCAAACTCTGCCGGCGATAGAACCGGCATCGGGAGCCGGCTCTGGTCGTCCAGGGCGAGCCGAGGACAGGCGGTGTTTACGTATGCATCGAAGCCGAGGTTGCGCAGCTGCATTTCGGAGACTTCGCGGATGAGGATGATGGAGGCTTTGTCGGTGAGCGCGGCAAGGCGGCGGGCAAGTTCTTTTCGGCACTGTCCGGATTTTCCGGAGAGCAGTATGCCAAAGGTTTCGGCGGTTTTTGCTTTTTCTATCTGTACAAACCGTTTGCGGAGCAGGCGGTCGGCGGAAACTTCCTGTACGCCGCCGCCGCCGTGCGGGTCGGGGGCGAAGGTGGGGGTGCCGGTTGCAAGTGAGACGCCGATTGCGTGGAAGACGCCTGTTCCGACGAAGAGGTATGCATCTGCGTCTGCGGATTTTGCGGCGGCGTAGGTACAGCCGAGTATCTGTCCGGGCTGCGGGGTGCGGGAGGAACCCTGACCGATGACGGCGGTGATGCCGTGTTCTGCGAGCCAGCGGCGCATGTCTTCAGTCTGGTGGGCGTGCTGGATGGTGGTGACGATGCCGATTCTGGGGTAAGGAGCGAGGGCGGGGAGGGCGGAGGCGAGGATGTCCGGGTTGATGTCCTGCCGGAACGGGATGTAGATGACGTTTTCTTCCGGGGTTACGGGTGTGTGACCGATGTGGGCGAGGACGTCGGCATCTGCAAGAGCGTCAAGTGCAAGGTCACATGCGCCCCAGCATGCGTCACCGCAGATGGTTACGTCAAATCCTTCGTCGCGGAGTGCTTTGGCAAGCATTGCGGTTCCCCGTTTGAGTCCTTCGGGAAGCTGGACGGCGACGCGTTTTGCGTTGCGGGCACGGAGATCGGTTATGAGGTCGGCCAGCGGGATCATGGGGCGGCGCGGCCTCCGGAGATGGGGGATGAGTACATGGTGGTAGTGTAGTACTTGATGCCGGAAAGAGAAACAGCTATCGGAAACGGGTGATAATGCCCGTGGAGTTTTTCCGGGAGACGGGGAGGCAGTTCTTAAAAAGTGGGGGGTTGAGTCCCGGTCTTCGTGTGCGGTTGTTTTGTGGGTATGGTCAAGCCACCTGTCCGTCCATGCGTAGGGAGGCGGGACGAGGATGAGTGCGGCGAATGCGATGCCTTGGGCGGAGAGTC
The DNA here is from genome assembly GCA_029986195.1 of Methanocorpusculum sp. Classification (GTDB taxonomy): domain Archaea; phylum Halobacteriota; class Methanomicrobia; order Methanomicrobiales; family Methanocorpusculaceae; genus Methanocorpusculum. The sequence continues at coordinate 11,842 of DALTYF010000007.1, forward strand.
CGGAGGATGAGGATGGTGGTGAGGGTGTCCATGGTGGTATTTTTCCTTTTGTGATGTTTTTTGTTCGTGTGCTGCCAAACGATGAGTTCGTGAGTGTTTGTGCTGTGTGTGCTGTTGCTGGCGGGTGGACAAGATGAGAAAAAAACGCCACAGATGTACACAGATGCAAAAGCACCAGAATCTCACCCGGCAAAAACAAAAAAAAAGGAATTACGCAGCCTGCGCAATCCGGATTGAAACCTTCAGGTCATCAATCTCCCACTCGGTTGCAAGAAGCGGCGCAACACCGTCCATGCAGGAACACGGCTCCGTATCCGGCGACCGGATCTTCAGACACGCCGCCCGCACCTCATCGGCAATCAGATCATGCTGCAAATCCACCAGCCCCGCAACACGGGCATCCATCACCACAACCTCACACAAAATCTTCGCATCCACCGCAAGACCCGCCTGCTTGCGCATCTCCTGAATCCGGCGGATAACCTCACGGGCATATCCCTCCGACACAAGCTCAGG
>DALTYF010000199.1 GCA_029986195.1 Methanocorpusculum sp.
CGCACAACAAAGATGACCGGCGACCTGACCGGCAGAACCTTCGGCATCAAAGAAGTCGGCATCATCGGCTGTTCCCTGATGGGCGCCCCAATCGTCGGCATGCTTGCCTCCTTCCCCAAGGTAAAAGCACGGGTTGAACACTTCGACGAAGAAATGGCAAACAGCAAAATCATCGTGGACGCGCTGAAATCGATTGAAGGAACAAAAATTCTCTCCGAATACCCGAGAAAACACACCCTGACCCGCGTGGACACAACAGGATCATTCGACATCGTTGCACAAACCCACAAAAAACGCGGATTCTTCCTATCCAGCGCGCTTGGCAAAAAAGGCATCACCGGCATCATTCCGGGCGCAACAAAGGTCTGGAAATTCAACACCTACGGCATGACAAGAAAACAGGCCGAATACGTCGCCGACACCTACCTCGGCATCGCCGAGGACAACGGTCTCCGGGTTGCATAATGTTCTTTCACCTGATCGTAACCGACGACTGCAACCTCTGCTGTTCCTACTGCCGGGCAAAGATGTTTCAAGAGGAAGACCCCGCAGGCGGATCGCCCGGAACGATCGATGAAACGATCGCAGAAACGATTGAATATCCGCTCGAGGAACTGTACCGGTTTCTTGCAAAAGACCCGGACTGCGTACTCACATTCATCGGAGGAGAACCGCTGCTGCGCATCGACCTCGTAAAGGAGATCATGGATCACGCACCGGTCCGGCGGTATATGCTCCAGACGAACGGCACACGGCTCGGCGAACTCCCCGCCGACTACGTGAACCGGTTCGAGACAATTCTTATCTCCATTGACGGATGCCGGGCACTGACCGACGGCCACCGCGGAACCGGTATCTATGACACAGTACTGAAAACCGCGGCACTGATCAGGGAACGCGGATATGCGGGCGAGCTTATCGCCCGCATGACCGTTGCCGAGGACACCGACATTTACGCAGCAGTAACACATCTTGCCGGACATTTCACCTCGATTCACTGGCAGATGGACGCAGACTTTACGGGCGACTACTCGCACCGCCGGTTCGCGGCGTGGAAAGAATCCTACAACAACGGAATCCGGCGGCTTGCAGCGGAGTGGGTGAACCGGATTGAAACAACGGGCAGAGTACCGAAATGGTATCCGTTCCTGTCAACGACCGAGGATCTCCTCTCGGGAACACCGAGCAGACTGCGGTGCGGATCAGGATACACAAACTACAGCATTATGACAAACGGCTGGATCGCACCCTGCCCGATCATGGTAGGAATGGCCGACTACTATGCAGGCCACATCAGGGACGCCGACCCCCTGCACCTGCCGGAGATTCCAATCGGAGACCCGTGTCCTTCCTGTGGCATCTACGGATTCTGCGGCGGACGGTGTCTGTACTCAAACATTGTCCGGCCCTGGCGGGAACATTACACACTTGTCTGCGACACAGTGCGCGCACTGCACGATGCCCTCGCAGCGGAACTGCCGCGCCTGAAACGTATGATTGCAGAAGACCGCCTGTCACAGACAGCATTTTCACATACGCGCTACAACGGCTGCGAAATTATCCCGTGAGATGAGATGAAATGGAGCCCGTTTTATTCTGTCTGCTGATTGCAACCGAATATTCGCCGGATGCATGTCAGGGCTCCTCGGGGTAGGGGGCGGATTTATTTTCGCACCCGTGATGTATTTTGTACTGAAAATGTCGGGTGTTGCCCCCGAAACGGCAATTCTGGTCGCGTTCGGGACAAGCCTGGCGGTTGCACTGCCGACGGTGCTGACAAGCGCGCTCGGCCATACCAGAAAAGGGAATGTGATCTGGCGGGACGCAGCAGTAATCGGGATTGCAGGCATTGTCACCGGATAGATCGGCGGGACGGTCGCAACGTATCTGCCTGTTGCAGTACTGACATTTCTGTTCGGCGTAATGCTCGTAATCGGTGCGGTACGAATGGTAACCTCCCTGCCGTCCGGCGCAGCACAATCACTGTCAACACCCGCCGGCATAGGAATCGGGGGAACAGCAGGATTCTTCTCCGGTCTCATGGGTGTTGGCGGCGGAACAATTGTAGTACCGATGCTGACGATCATCGGAAAATATCAGATGCGGTATGCAGTGGCAACATCCGCCGCGGCAATTGTATTCATTACCCTCGGCGGCATCGTTTCATATCTGACAAACGGACTCTCTGCCGGAGTGAATCTGTCCTCCTACGGATTTTATCTGATCGGCTACGTGGACCTGGTGGAATGGACGATTCTTGTGGTAACAGCAGTACCGACGGCACTGATCGGAGTGAAATATGCAAACCGGTTCCCGGAAAAAATACTCCGAAAACTGTTCGTACTGCTGATGATTATCATCGCCCTGGACATGCTCGGAATCTTTTCCCTCATCGGAAAAGTCCTCGGGCTGTAACCATCACGAAATAAAACAAAAAAAATCTGAATCAAAGCGGAGAAAAAAATCCCCGCTCTCGATATTTCTTTAGTACCGGGGCGAACGCGGTGCTCTGTGCTTGGGGAGGCAGTCACGGCAATAAACTGGTCTGCCCTCGGTTGGTTTAAACGGAACTTCGCACTCTTTACCGCAGTCTGAACAGATTACTTTGGTCATTTCGCGGGGCGCGTCGTTGTATTGGCGGGATCCGCCGTAGCAATTTCTTCTTTCCATTTTT
>DALTYF010000200.1 GCA_029986195.1 Methanocorpusculum sp.
CCGACACAGTCCGGTAATCCTGATTTCAGTCTGACGCCGGGTGCGACTGACTCCTCCCCGGACGGAAAGGCGGTGACGGTGCAGATCGGCCGTGATTCGAACAAGCCGACGATTACTGCGACCTATTCCGGCGGTAAGGGAACGAACCAGATCAGCAGAATTGAGGTGACGCTCTACCGTGCGGATGATAAGGAAGTCATTACCCAGCAGTTTGGAAAGGAACCGAAGATTGGATCCGAGCTGACGTTTGAGGGCTCTTCCACGCCGTCCACAAGCGACCGTGTGAAGGTTGTTGCCTACTACTACTCCGGTGAGGTTGTGGTTGTGAGCGATGATCTCTATACCTACAAGAAGAGATCCTAAAATCGAAAAAAAATTATTTTTTTATTTTGTTATTCGTCTTTTTTGAGCCAGGTGATGAGCAGGCCGTCGTCGATTTTTTCCACGTTTTTGAGTTTGAGACGGGTGAAGCCTTCGGCACGGGTGAAGCCGCTTCCATCCACAAAGGTGGGTGCGTCTGCGCCGCCGATGATTAATGCCCCTACGTAGATGCGGATTTCATCGAAGAGTTTCTGACTGGTGAATGACCAGAGGAGTGTGGCCCCGCCTTCGACCATGAGTCTTCTGATACCCATCTCACCGAGTTTGTCGAGGACGAGGTTGAGATCGACTCTGGTGGTTCCGGCCGCAATGACGGTTGCTTTTTCTGCGAGGGCGGCAACCCGGTCCTCTGGTGCGGTTTCTGCTACGAAGATTATCCGCCGGCCTGTGCCTTTTTTGAACAGGTCTCCGTCCGGCGGCATTCGTGCCTGACTGTCAATGACAATCCTCATGGGCTGTTCTTCTTTGCCTGCGGCGGCACGTTCTGCGATGAGGGCGGGGTTTTTGAGACGGAGTGAGGAGTCGTCGGCAAGGATGGTGCCGATTCCAACCATGACGGCGTCGCAATCGGCCCGCAGGCGGTCTACGCGGGCAAAGTCCTGGTCGCCGGATATTTTGGTCTGCCGGTGTTCTTTGGTTGAGATTTTCCCGTCAGCGCTCATTGCGGCATTGATGATGACGTAGGGACGCATGTATGTCCCTTTGTGTTTGAGGGATATATACGTTACATATTCGGGAGTGTTGCCCATAACCTCCGGTCTTTTGCGGCGTTGTATCCCATTCCGTTTGTTGATGACGCATGATCGTTATTGATCGAATTTCCGCCCGCGATGTTCAGGAAGAAAGGTGCAGCGCTCCAATGTCCGAACGATTAATCCCCCGCAACATCCAATACATATGGATATGCCAAATCTGACAGTTGCGGTTCTTGCCCCGAACGGATATGCCCGGGATCTGGGGAAGAAGGGGACGAGTACTGATATTACTTTTTATAATCTGAAGAAAGGTCATGATACGGTTACGCTGCTGGAACCGACACGGTATCCCGACCGGCTTGCGCCGCTGTTCTATGTGGTTTCGATGGCCCACGAGGCGATTGTGGTGGTCGAGGAGATCACGCCGATGTTTGCGGAGTGGGTGCTGATTCTGGACTGTGCGGGTGTTTCAAAGGGTACGATTATTCTGAAGAATTATCTCCAGCCGTCGGATATTGCTCCGCTGATTAAGGGTACGGTTCTTGAGGGGTATGCGATCTGCGAGGAGGATTTCATTACGCTGTCTGCGGATCTTCTTGCCCGTGCGGCTGCACAGCCGGAGATTGAGCCGAAGGAGGGGGCGGTTGGTACGGTGCCGGTTGATCATCACTTTAATGTGCGGGGTATCGGAACGGTTATTCTCGGCTGTGTGGCGGACGGCTGGATTAAGAAGCATGATAAGATGCGGGTTGAGCCGATCGGCAAGACGGCACAGATCCGGTCTGTGCAGAAGCATGATGATGATTTTGCCTGGGCGTATGCGGGGGACCGTGTTGGCTGTGCGCTGAAGGATATTGAGGCGGAGGATCTGGATCGCGGGGTTGTGCTGACGACGGATCCGCAGGTGACGAGTGCGACGACGGTTACGGTACAGGCGGAGCTGGTGAAGTACTGGCCGTCGGCGGTGAAGGAGCAGATGGTGGTGTCGGTCGGTCACTGGATGCAATTCCTTGCCGCCCGGGTGACGACAGTGGAGAATGGTTCTGACTGGCATAAGCCGGTGCTTACGCTTGAGATGGAGACGCCGCTGGTGTACAAGTCGGGTGATACGGCGGTGCTGCATTATCTGAACGGCGGCAAGCTCCGGATTATGGGAACAATTGTTCTTCCCTGATTCTTTTTTTGTTCCGGACGGGTGATGCCGTGATCTGATTTCGGTGTCTTTTTTCTGAATACTTCTGTCTGGTTCGTGGGCAGGATGAGAAGAACCGCCACAGATTTTCGCAGATGTGTTGCTTCGCGGCTCTTCGCCCGGCTCCGGGCGGGGGGACTCCCTCTTTAGGGGAGAAGCGGAGCAGGGCCGAAGGACTTGCGACTCAGCGCCGAAGGCGTCATCTGTGTGAATCTGTGGCGTTTTTTCATCGTTCCTCTACAGAGGATACCCAAACTTCCTAGTTCGTGTGATGTGACGAAAGTATTTAGTAGGTTTTTTTCAGAAAAATACCTCCTAAATCATTTTATGGCACCACATGAAGAGACCTGAATGATGGGGAAATGCCAGTCAACCACCAGGATGATGATTTGG
>DALTYF010000201.1 GCA_029986195.1 Methanocorpusculum sp.
CTGAGATGAAACAGCTGTTCAGAATCACCACAGCGGACGGCGTGATTCGGATCACACCAGCGCGCGGAAAGGGATCAGTAAAAGTCACGGCGCGGCGTGATGGGAAATGGTCTTATGTTCCGATGCCTGCGGAGACCGTTGGAATCCGGTACCGGAGGGTTCAGGATGAATCAACCGGCGAGATGGTTATGACCCCTATCCAGAGTACTGTAAAAAACGGAGGAAATAAATGAAAACCGCAACCAGCGGGGCCGGCCTGACCCCGCAGAAAACGGAGGAAAATCAAAGAAATTCAATAAATAAATTGGATGTTTTAACACAAAAAGGTTTGCCTAGATGTCTAAACGGCTTCTTTGAATCCGCCAGAGGAGAAATCAGGTTCACAACACGGGATGACGGTAGACGGGCTGGAGTGATGACGATACCGGACATCCATTTTCCGGCATGGAAAACCCGCATGCCAAAGAGCATGATCCGGAGCGTCCAGAACAGGTACAAGTATTACCGGCGCTTCTTTTTCGAGGTCGTCGATATGCCGGTAAACGCACCATTGGGGATAATTACGGCAGAAGAGAAGTATTTTTTCACAGGGTACATGAGGTCGATGCCGGCAGGTGAATGGGTCGGCAAAGCACCGGCAGAATTGCCGCAGGTTCCCTACTGTGATATCCTCACAGGGAGGGAGAAAGAATGACCAGCATCCCGCAGGAACAGCCGGAACCTCCGGTACCGGAGACACCAGCACCCACGAAGACTTACAGTGTATATCTTGATACAGACGCGGCGGAGTCGCAGACGCATGGGATTTTTGCAGTATATCCGCTTCGGAATCCGGAAAACGGCCATACAACCGGTAAAAGACCGTGTGGTTTAGATGGGAAAGTCGCAGGCGGAGTATACAACCTAACTCACACAGCGGGGAAGGTAATGGAGATATTAGACTCACCAAAGCGCACAAATTACGTAATTAACTCAGTTCGGGGCGCATTGGTTTATGATGCCACCACGAAGGAGGACGCCGATTACCTCAGAAACGTTGAGATTCGCCTGTGTTTAGGCCGAAGATTCGGGGCCGGCGATGGCATCATTTGCATCGATTGCGATGGGTTTCATCCACCAGCGGAATGGACAAATGGAACCGGATACCGAGAAACATCCGCATCCGGAACGGGCGATCACATCGTCGCACGGATTCCGCAGAACCTCATTCCCGACGAAAACAACAAAATTAAGCGCCCGCGTGAGGGCGGCGGAGACATCGAGATATTCTATGGGCGGGGGAATGGGGTCGCAATCTCAGGATTCGATGCCGTTGCAGGCGTGATTGACCTAGATATGAATTCCGATTGCGGGAAGATGGTGACATCGATGCTATCCCCCGCACCTTCTCAGACGCCGGAAACGGCACCTGTTCAGGTCGCACCCGCGCCGGTACCGACGGCGCCGGAGAAGACCGACGACGAGATCATACTCTTAGTTCAAAAAACGGCAAAGGGGAGGGCATTGTGGTCGGGAGATACCAGCGGATACGATTCGGATTCGGAGGCAGACGATGCCCTGATGATCAGATTGGCAGACCTCACAGGCCAGAATTGGACACAGATGGAGCGTTTGTTCAGGAAATCGGGGCTAGGAAAACGGAAAAAGGCGCAACGGCCGGACTATTTACCCCGAACAATAAAACACGCGTGTTCAGTAGTGCAGAATAGTCCTCAGGCCCCGAAAAACGTGATGTACGAGGAGGGCGACGATGATCAGGACGCCCCCGAGGACACATACGATTATGCGGCAGAGGATGAGAAGATCGAGAGCCTAATGGATCGGGCACCAGAACCGTTGAAATCATTGGTGAATTATTACAACAAAACCAGCCCGATTGACCAACCAGTGTTTGCAATGGAAGCGGCACTGATAGCGGCGAGTAGTGTACTGGCTCGCAATTGGGTTACGGATTGGTTGATTTTTTCAAGGATGTCGTTACCTCCCAGCACAACGAACGATTATACGATGATTTTAACCCCGACCGCGCACGGGAAGGACGTAATCAAGGATTTTCTGCAAAACGCAATAGCGAACCCGTGCATTCCCCAGCCCGCAGGATCATCCGCACGGTCAACACTTCACAAGAGGTTACAGGCATACCCGCGTACGATTTGGTTGATGGATGAGGCAGGCAAACGCATCGCCGAAACCGGCCGAGACCCAGCGGGAGTAAAACAGGGCGCCGAAACGTTAGCAATGGAGATTTACGGGCGGAGGGGCATCATCGAACCGCAGGACTATGCAGATACCAAAGATTCGCCGATCCTAAAGCCAATCATCCGGCACGGTTTGACAGTTGTGAGGACGAGCACGCCCGAAACAGTAACAGATGCGGTCACGTACGGAGCTGTTCGGGATGGCTGGTTTGCAAGGCAACGCGTGATAGTATCTTACCGCAAACGCCCCACCGAATTGGGAACATACCAACCAGACGCCACCCGCGAGGATCCCCGCGACCTGCTGAGAACATGGAATGAATGGAGAGATGCACATATCGGAATGCCGGAAGCGGACACATATCAGCAGGCGGTGAATCCGATCACGGCAGTAGCATGGGGATACAAGATCCCAGCAGAATACCGATATTCC
>DALTYF010000008.1 GCA_029986195.1 Methanocorpusculum sp.
TCTGCCACAACCTACCTACAAGACCGTCACAGTTGGAGCCAAAGCAACAACCGCTCCTACCACCGTAAAAACAACCGCCACAACTGCACCAACAACCGCAGCAGCAACCATGGAAGCAAGGGCAGCCGCCCTCTCCGCAGAGGACAGCCCCGTTCCCAACCCGATGGACATCATCGAAGAGTTCATACGCCTGCTGAAGGTTATGCTGGTCCCGGACAACTACAATCTTGCCCCCTGAGGTGAAAAAATATGAAGAAATAGAAATATCTTATCCCCCTAATCCTCCTCCTTGCAGCTGCGCTCTTTGCATTCCCTGCAGCTGCCGCAATAACTGCTGACTTCTCGTACAGCGTTGACTCCTCCAATCCGCTGACCATCCACTTTACGGACAAATCAACCGGCGGAGCCGGCAACTGGTTCTGGATGTTCAATGATGGTGGAAATGCTGTCTCAAACGAGCGCAACCCGACATTTACCTTCAGCAGTGAAGGTACTTACCAGATATATCTCGCAGTTACGGATGCCAACTATAACGGAGAAGCTACCGTTCGCAAATGGATAACCATCAGCCGCAGCGGTATAACCGAGGATTCCGGCAGTTCCTCCTCGGGTTCTTCCTCCTCAGGCGGAAGCAGCTCCGGTGGAAGTTCCGGCGGCGGCAGTTTCCCTGACATCTCCTTTGGCGGTATCAGCATCCCCAACCCGCTGGACCTCATCGGTGAGTACATCAAACTCATCCGGGTCATGGTAATCCCGGGCAACTACAACTTCTAAACACTCTTTTTGTGGCATCACCTTTTTTTCTTGGGATGTTCAGGAATAAAGGTGCAACGCCGAATCCTGGGAATACTTAATGTTCTTTCACCTCCTATAGTACACAATATTTCATCAGGAGTTTTACGGAGATCATGGAAAATCCGGTATTAGATCTGTTAATTCAATATAAAGCCGTGGAATTCGGGGATTTTACACTCGCTTCCGGTGCAAAAAGCAAATACTACATTGATGTGAAGACGGCTATCATGCAGCCCGCACTGCTCAGCGAGATTGCAAAGGAAGTTGCCGGACACTACACCTTTGACGTGATTGCAGGCGTTGCCGTGGGCGGCGTGCCGCTCGCGGTTGCCGTGTCGCTTGCAAGCGGCAAACCGTGTGCGGTTATCCGTGCGGCAGCAAAGGATCACGGAAAAAGCCAGATGGTCATCGGCGACGTTGCCGGAAAGCATGTTCTCTTAATTGAGGACGTAACAACGTCGGGCGGTTCTTCAAAGTACGGCATTGACGAACTGCGCAAGGCGGGCGCCATTGTTGACGCGGTTGTCGTCGTGGTTGATCGTGACAACGGGGCTGAGGCACTGCTTGCAGCAGACGGCGTAACCCTGCATCCGCTGGTCAGGGCAAGTGAGCTGTTAAACCGCTGAGTTTTTTACCGGACAGGAGATAGATATGAACATGAGAATACTTGTTGTGGGTGGCGGCGGACGGGAACACGCAATCACACTCGCACTATCGAAGAATACCAAAACAGATCTGTACTGTGTCATGGGAAAGAAAAATCCCGGAATCGCAAAACTATGCCGTGAAGTGCTGATTCATCCGGAAACGGATGCGGATGCCGTCCTCGCATTTGCCAAACAGCACAATATTGAATATGCGGTTGTAGGTCCCGAGGCCCCGCTTGCAGCAGGCGTTTCCGACGCGCTGACTACAGCAGGCATCGGGTGCGTCGGCCCGTCACAGGCCGCCGCACGCATTGAGACGGACAAAGGATTTTGCAGAAGTCTGATGCAGAAACACGGAATCTCCGGCTGCCCTGCCTATAAACTCTGCCGGAATCCGGAAGAGGCTGCCGGGTACATCCGGTCCTATCCGGGCGACCTTGCGATAAAGCCGACCGGCCTTACCGGCGGCAAGGGCGTAAAGGTAATGGGCGAGCAGGTTGACCGTGAGGGAGCAGTTGCCTACGCAATGACGCTGAAAAATCAGACGATCATCCTTGAAGAGCGGCTGCTCGGCGAAGAGTTCACGCTGATGGCGTTCGTGGACGGAAAGACCCTTGTCCCGATGCCGCTTGTGCAGGATCACAAACGTGCGTTTGAGGGAGACATCGGCCCGAACACCGGCGGCATGGGTTCCTATACGCTTGCCGGCCACACCTTCCCGTTCGTAACCGACGCGGATTACCAGGCAGCATTTGCCATCATGCAGGCGACCGTTGCGGCGCTCGCAAAGGAAGGCTGCCCCTACAAAGGAGTGCTGTACGGTCAGTTCATGAATACGGCAGAGGGGCCGAAGGTCATTGAGTTCAATGCCCGGTTCGGCGACCCGGAAGCGATGAACGTGTTAACCCTGCTCGACTCAGACTTTGTGACGATTGCAGAGCATATCGTTTCCGGAACACTCACTCCTGCGGATGTTTCCTTCAGAAAACAGGCAACGGTCTGCAAGTACATCGTACCAAAGGACTACCCCGAACATCCGCATGCAGGAGATCCGATCACCCTCGGACTGCATGAGAACACTATCCTCTACTACGCAAACGTGATGGAAGAGGATGGTGTCCTGAAGACACAGACCTCCCGGACGATGGCATTCGTCGGGGTGGGTGCAACCCTCACCGAGGCCGAGGCTGCGGCGGAGACCGCATGCCGCAACGTCTCCGGCAATGTCCGTCACCGGACCGACATCGGAACCGAGGCACTGTTTGCGAAGAGAATTGCCCACATGAAGGAGCTGCGGGGATGAAAAAAGACTTTATCTCAATTACGGATCTGTCGTGCGAAGAGTACGACGACATTCTGACGCTCGCCGCACGACTGAAGCGTCAGCGGTATGCAGGTGTTCCCCACCCGCTGCTTGCCGGAAAAACACTTGCAATGATCTTTGAGAAGGCATCGACACGGACCCGCATCTCCTTTGATGTGGGCATGTATGATCTCGGCGGATACGCACTGTATCTGAACTCGCGGGACACGCAGCTCGGACGCGGGGAGACGATCGCCGATACTGCACGGGTTATGTCGCGGTATGTCCACGGCGCAATCATGCGGACCTACAAGCATGAAACGATCACGGAGTTTGCAAAGTATGCATCCATCCCAGTGATCAACGCGCTGTCCGATAAGGAACACCCCTGTCAGATCATGGCCGACTCCCTTACACTCAAAGAAAAGTTCGGAGATCTCAACGGTCTGCGGATCGCCTGGATAGGTGACGGCAACAACGTCTGCAACTCGCTGATCATGGCCTCGGTGCAGACCGGGATGGAGATAGCGGTTGCAACACCGAAAGGATACGAGCCGGATCCGGCCGCCATCCGGTTTGCGCAGGAGAACGGCGGAAAGGTTGTGGAGTACGATGATCCGAAAAAGGCGGTTGCCGATGCCCACGCCATCTATACGGATACCTGGATTTCCATGGGTGAAGAGGACATTAAGGACATGAAGTTAAAGGACTTCAACGGGTTCTGCCTTGATATGCCGCTTCTCAAACGCGCCGCACCGGACGCAATCGTCCTGCACTGCCTGCCGGCCCACCGCGGCGAGGAGATCACGGATGAGGTGATCGACTCCATGCAGAGCGGTGTGTGGGATCAGGCAGAAAATCGTCTGCACGCACAGAAAGCTGTTCTTGTCCGGCTGATGGGACAGAACCTGTAAAAAAACACAATTCATTTTTTGCGGAACCGGCCCGCATACCACGGGTATCCGTTCTTATTCGCTGACCAGCAGATCCTCGCGTTTTGTCACAATATTCGGCACCGCCGCCGACAGAATCAGCGTCACAATCCCGCAGAGAAGACCCAGGGCTGCGGTTGCGTGAAATCCTTCCACGAACAGGGATACCGAAAGATCACTCACCGCAACACCAATCGAAGCCGGAACCGCAAGGGAAAACACCACCGCATACGCAGCAACCCCCAGAACCCCGCCGAGAAAATCCGAGGTTATCATCACCGACGTACCGGTACCGGCCTCCCCTTCCGGGGCATACTGCACAATACGGGTCGTTGCAGGGCCGCCGGAGATCCCAAATGCAAGCCCCATACAGATGAGGGCAGGAATCAGTGCAGGGATGCCAAACGTCGGGACAATCAGCAGAAGCACCGCGCAGAAGGCAATCCGGCAGACCGCCGCAAGAATACAGGGAGTGCGGCATCCGATCCGATCACACCAAGCACCTACCGGAATCCCGATGAGTGCGGTAATAACCGAGGACACCATCAGCAGAAGCCCGGACACTGCCGCATCAAGACCAAGTGCCGTGTGCATGTAAAACGGCACCATATACATCACGCCCGGCAAACACCATACAGGTCAACAGATACGACACTGTTACCGCCGAAAACTTCCAGTGACGGAATATTCTGATGTTGAGCAGAGGGTTTCTGCTCCGCAGCGAATGCAGACAGAACACCGTCGTACACACCGCAGCCACTCCCGCAAAGAACACAATCTCGGGACGTGTCCAGCCGAACTCAGGACCGCGCTCAAGCGCCAGGATAAACCCTGCAATGGCAAAGAACAGCACAAATGTTCCGAAGAAGTCAAACCTCTCCAGCTTCGCCGGAACAACCGGGGCAGGTATTGCGGAACGTCCGAAAATAATTGCCGCAATTCCGATCGGCACATTGATCAGAAATATCCAGTGCCATCCAGCATATGCCGTAAGCAGACCGCCGATCGGGGGGCCGAACGTCAGTGCAACACCGCCCGTTGTCGCAATCACGCCCATACCAAGCCCGCGCATCCCTTCCGGCAAAAACCGGGTAACAAGCAGCGGAGCAGCAGCGGCAATCATCGACGCGCCAAGGCCCTGCAGTGCCCGTGCGGCTATCATGCACGACAAAGTGGGCGACACCACACAGATAAACGAGCCAATCGCAAACACTGCGAACCCGACCGAGAAGATCTGCCGGATACGCCCCTGATCGGCAATCTTGCCAAACGCCAGAATGAACCCCGCCATAATCAGAAGATATGCCATCACCACCCAGGAACTGCCGGAGATGTCAACCCCGAAATCTCCGGCGATTACCGGCAGCGCAACATTGACAATAGAGCCGTCCAGACCGTCCATGAAGATAGCAAACGCTGCGATTAAGAGAATCATCTTCTGGTGATGCTGGTTTTTGATCACGGCATACATCGGTTTGTCGTAGTACATTGGCATTTTTCCATAATCAACCCGGCGGGATACCTGCACCGTCCCCACGTATATATCACAGGAAGACCCATTCACTAATTACATCTATGCTGGGGATACTCACTTCCATTATTTCAGCGGCAATCACGCTGTTTATCATTCTGGACCCGCTGCTGTCCACATCGATGTTTATCGATCTGACACGCGGTCTCTCTGGAAAAGAGGTGCTGAAACAGGCAGGTATCGCAACAGCAGTAGCCGGAGCACTGATGCTGGTGTTTCTGGTGTTCAACGACGTCATCTTCTCCATTCTCAACATTGAACTGGAAAGTTTCAAGGTTGCGGGCGGAATTATCCTCTTCATTCTTGGTCTGCAGATTGTACTGGGACTTGAAATAGGCGGAAAAGCTGCGCATGAAGCACGGGCGGAACAGGCACGGGGCGGCGCGGAACTCCTCCCCGGTACCGTCCGGAAGTCCATGGCAGGCGTCATCATCGGAACGCCGATCATGTGTGGTCCCGGAACGATCACGACCGTCATGATCATCGGCTCGCAGTACGGCATTCTGATAACCGCAGCGGCTATTGTTCTTGCCCTGCTGGTCATCTGGATTCTCCTGGAGTTCTCCTCGCGGATTACCGCCCTTCTTGGCGAGACCGTAATAGTAATTCTGTCCAAGATTGTAGGACTGCTGCTCACGGCGATTGCGGTCCACACGATCTGGAGCGGGGTTGTAGGCCTTATCGGACTGACGGCGGCGGGTCTCTGAGATGGTAGTTTTCCGGCCTGAACTGACCGAGGTCATCGTGTTTGATCTTGAGGCACTTGTCCCTCCCTGTGATCGGAAACGGAAACACGGCGCATCACTTGCGGTCAATCCCTACCGTGAGGGACATACGCTGCTCGGCGGGGTAATCTACCGCGCCCGGCCGCTTGAAGGTGTGGTTGTCGAGGATTTTACCCATCACTGGATATGGCGGGACGGCTCGGAAGAGGAGGTGGTAAAACATCTCTTTGCGGTCTTTGCGGATGCCTGGAAGCACATCTCCGCAAAGAAACGCATTCACTGTGACCCGCTTGTCCTCGGAGTCGGCATTTCCACGTTTGATCTGCCGTTCCTTGCAGCAAAATGCCAGGAGTACGCGGTTGCCCCGCCCGAGGTCATCTATGAGACCGTCTGCAAACTGCGGGTAGTTGATCTGGCAACCGCCGGTATCGGATTTTTGCGGATTCCGCGTCCGGTGCTTCACCCGTGTACACACAACGAGCTTGCCAACGGATTTCTCGGAGACCGCGACCAGAAACCGACCGGAAAACGGGTCTGGGACATGGCGGACGAAAAGGAGTATGCATCAATTGAGGAGCGGTGCGAGGGTGAAGTACGGGAGATGGTTGCGCTGATGCATGCAATGACGACTCAGTGCCAAAAAAACGGGGAGTGAAGTTATTCTCTGCGGACGCGGACCGAGTTCGCGTGAGCCGCAAGTCCTTCGGCGGTTGCGAGGGTTTCGATCACATCACCGATGGTCTCAAGTCCTTCGCGAGTGACAATCTGCACCTGTGACCGCTTCATGAAATGGTTGACATCAAGGGCCGAGTAGCTTTTTGCATAGCCTGCCGTCGGGAGTACATGGTTTGTTCCCGATGCATAGTCACCGCAGGCGACCGGCGTGTAAGGGCCGATGAAGATTGAACCCGCATGGCGGATACCGGAAAGTGTTGCAAGCGGGTCCGCCGTCTGGATAGACAGGTGTTCGGGAGCGATGCGGTTCATCAGAAGAACTGCCTCATCCATGTCCTCTGCGATCACATAACCGGAATGGGCAAGGGCTTTTTCCATAATTTCACGGCGGGGTGCGGCTGCAATCTGCACGGCGATCTCCTCTCCGACGGCGGCGGCAAGACTCTCGCTGTCGGTCACCAGCACACAGGCAGCGTTTGGATCATGTTCTGCCTGGGCTAACACATCAGCCGCAACAAAGGCCGGTTCTGCGGAAGAGTCGGCGATGATACCGATCTCGCTTGGCCCTGCCGGGAAGTCGATGTCGGCGTATTCGCGCAGCATCATCTTTGCCTGGGTGACAAAGACATTGCCGGGGCCGACGATCTTCTGTACTGGTCTGATGGTTTTGGTTCCCAGAGCCATTGCTGCAACTGCCTGGGCGCCGCCCACCTGATATGCCTCATCAACACCGGCAATATCGAGGGCCACCAGCGTCAGCGGGTTTACCGGCGGAGGCGTGCAGACGACAATCTCCGGAACACCTGCGACCCGGGCTGCAACGGTCGTCATCAGAACGGTGGACGGATAGGCCGCGCGGCCTCCGGGGATGTAGGCACCGACACGATCAAGCGGTGTGGTCTTGACGCCGAGAGTGATTCCCGGCTCCGTTTCCTCAAGCCAGAGCGTCTTACTCTTCTGCAGTTCATGGAACTGGGTAATGCGGGCTTCTGCTTCGATCAGTGCCTGCACCAGTTCGGGCGCAACCTGATCATAGGCCGCATCGATCTCCTCCTGCGGGATACGGAGCGAATCAAGTTTCTGATGGTCAAATTTTTCCGTGAGGGCAAACAGTGCGGCATCACCGTTTGTCTTTACGTCTTCGATGATCGTGTTCACGGTGTCTTTGACGTCAGAGAGGGAGCCTCTCCGCATACCAATCCATGACTCAACCGAGAGCGGCTGCCAAAACATGAGTATCTATTTTGCGTCTGATACTATTACGTTTTCCAGAATCAGATGATGCACCTTTCTTCCGGAGCAGACTGCGACGGGCTATGGCAAGCAAGAAACGGGTTCAGGTACAACACCCCGGAATCGCTGTCTCCTATCCCGGGTCGGCTGCCCGGCCGCCTGCGGCGAACGGGGCGGGCGCACAACTCCAGATTAGAAATAACAATTCCGGGAAATATATGTAGTAACGCTAAGGAGAGAAAACACGTGCGCTACCACTACGACAAAGACACCGTCTATATCCGGGGTGAGTTCCGGGCAGCAAGTACCGGCATCGACGGAGGGCTGAAACATATCTCCACCATCCTCAACCACACCGTTCCGAAAAACTTTGACCATACCGACCCTCCGGGATTTGTCAGGGAACTACTTGCGCGCAAAGGATACGGAACCGACGCCTTCGGTCTGCTGACCGCCGTATGGATGCAGAACCTCTGCATCCTCCAGTACGACTACATCACCGTCTTTGTCACCGCCGGTGTCTCCAACCCGAACCCGGATCCTGCAAAACCCCATACCATCAATATCATCGTCACCTCCGATGAGAGCATGTCCGACGCTGCCATCCTCGAAACAATCATGACCGCAACCGAGGCAAAAGCCCACGCACTCAGAAACCTCGGCCGAGACTTTACCGGCACAACCTCCGACGCCGTTGTGGTTGCCGCGGTACCGGACCCTGAGCCGAAACACCTCTACGCCGGAACCTTTACCGAGGTCGGTCGCCGCGTGTATGATGCAGTACTCACCGGGGTAACCGCATCCCTCGACCGTCACGAGGGACGCGTGCAGCGCACGACCCCCTCCTACTTCATCTTTTCCCGTTACGGCGGCGAACACTGGGTTGAATGGCAGAAAAAAGGCTGCCCCTACTACCCCTGCCACTTCAAAGGCCAGGCCTGCGACTTCTGCTACTGTCCCTTCTACCCCTGTCATGACAGCGATCTTGGCGAGTTTGTGGACAGCTCCTCAGGAGGAAAAATCTGGGCATGTACCAACTGCCTGCTTCTTCATAACCCCGAAATCGCCGCGTATCTGAAAAAACATCCCGACGCAACGCTTGACGAACTGAAATCCCGACAGAACTAATGCCATGCCGTCCCAGTGTGCCGTCTGCAAAGGAAAAGGTCTCTGCGGCCTGCCGACCTGCCCCATTACCCGCCGGTTTCATGCCCTCAAGGACGTAAAACCGGTCAGCGAGTACATGGGAGCATCACCCTCCGTCTTTGTCGGCAGCTACGGATACCCCCGGGTGGTCGGCGGCCCGTTAATGATCAACGATTCGGACAACCCCCTTCAGTGGGTACGGGACGGGCTTTCCATCGATGATATTGTGGGTATCCGCTCCCGGACCATTCGCGGCGGAAAAGAACTGGACGTCAAAGTCCCGGACGCAGAGAAGATCCAGGAGATTGCCCTGTCGGAAAAGCCGCTGGACGTTGAGGTCGCATTTACCAAACCCGTGCAGTTCGATCTCAACTTCGACGGAACGGTTGCGCCGGTCGGAATGTCAGGGGCGATGAAAAAACTGGATGTGATCGACAACGCCCGGGTCTCCCGGATCGTTGACCGCTGCACCTCGGACACTGATCTCCGGGCAACGGAGGCCGCCCGCATTCTGTTTGAGAACGGAACGGATGTGTACAAGATCACGAACCTTCTCACCTCCGGTCTTCTCGGTGTGCAGAGAAAGGTTGTCCCGACGCGCTGGGCCATCACCGCAACCGATGACATGATCTCCTCCGGCATGAAACGCGATGTCATCAGAATGCCCGCACTCCCGGAGTTTCAGGTGTTCTGTGCAGCACTGCACGGCAACACGCTCTGTTTCCTTCTCATCCCGTCGGAGGAGTGGCGGTTTGAGATGATCGAACGCTGGCAGAAACAGTCGCTGTGGTCGGGTGATGAGGAGACGGTTATTGAGGACGGGGAGACCGGCCTTACCAAGAGCAAGTACTCCCCCATCGGCGGCGCATACTACTCGGCACGGCTTGCGGTGCTTGAGTACCTGAAATCCATCGGCCGATGCGCAAAAGTGCTCTGTATCCGTGACGTCTCCGGCGAGTACTGGGCACCTCTCGGCACCTGGGTCATCCGTGAGGCATCGCACGCCTCCCTTGCGACCGCACCCGTGCGGGTGGGAACACTTGCCGAAGCCACCGCTGCTGCGGCTGCCGGTCTCCGGACAAACTTCTGGATCCCGTATGCGGCAATGCTCAGAGACATCAGACAACAGAAAACACTTGCGGACTTCTTTTCATGACAGACAAACCAGACTGGAAACCGTTTACCCGGTTGTGTATCGGCATGCTTCTCCTTGCTGCAATCGGCGGTGCTGCAATTTATATCTCCGGCGACACCCCCGAAACGCTTGCGATCAATTATGCGGACTCCTACAACTGGTATGCGGAAGGGACAAACCCGGATGCAGGAACGGATGTATTCTATCTCTACGGGGATACGGACATCTCTGCGATCAAACCGTATGCAATCAACGTGGATGTCACGGTGTTTGAGGTCCGGTAGCGTGTGCACGATTCTGTACTGGACGCGGTCAGTGATTATCCGGAGGAACTGAACACCTACATCCCCTACTATCGTCTGATGACCGCCTACGCCCGGTTATCCCCCACCCCGCTTGCAGCAGAAACCGCCGGAGCACTCGCCTATGCGGATGCAAAAGCGGCGTTCCATTACTACATGTCAGAGAAAAACAACGGCCGCCCGTATGTTCTTGCCGGGTCGGAACAGGGGGCAGACTACATCTCGAAGATGATCTCCGAATGGTTTACCACGCGGCCTGCATATCTGAAAAATCTGCGCGGCGTATATCTGGACGGAATTCTGCAGGATGAGGATGATGTCGTAATCCTGCTGGGAACACCTGTCTGAAAAAAGTCAGGGGAAGAGTTACTCTTCCAGAACCATCTTCTCAAGGTCCAGCGGCAGAATGTACTTGCCGTTCCGGTACGCACGCATGTTTCCGCCGGAGATTTCATCGATCAAAACGATCTGATCGCCGATTTTACCGAACTCGAACTTGATGTCATAGAGCTCAATGTTCTTTTTGGCAAGTTCTTCCTTGATGATGGTGGCAATCTTCTGGGTCAGGTCCTTTAAGGTTTCATAATCCTTTGCAGAAACGAGGCCGAGGATGTCAAGGGCATCTTTGGTGATCGGCGGGTCTTCGCGTGCATCGTCTTTTAAGGTGGTCTCAACAAATGCAGGAAGGGCTGCTGCCTCTTCGATGTAGTCACCGTAGCGACGGTAGAAACTGCCGACTGCACGGAACCGGCAGATGACTTCAAGTCCTTTGCCAAAGGTCTTGGCAGGTCTGACGGTCATCGTAACGTCATCGATGTTGCAGTCGATGTAGTGGGTCGGGATACCTTTTTTGTTGAGAATCTCAAAGAAGTGTTTTGTCAACCGGAGACCGGCACGGCCCGCGCCGTCAATGGTGGGGCCGATGGTGTTCATGCCCGGATCGAAAACGCCGTCAGCGCCGGTGCAGTCGTCCTTAAACTTCAGCAGATAGTTTCCGTCATCGAGTGCGAAAACGTTCTTCGTTTTGCCGGTATATACCAGTTTCATGGTAGAGAAGTGTTGTCCGTATTTGGGTATAATTCTTTGGCGGTGACAGAACCGTTCCGTTTTTCTGCCGGGTATTTCACTTCGCGGAACTCTGCCTTTTTTATCGTGCGGTGGGTATCCGGTGAACAGATGTTTGTTCCTCGAAATTGAAACCTGCCGGGTCCTGTTCAGAGGGAATTAATGATCAGACGCATCCGTTTCCGGTAAATTTTTTTCCCCAAAATCCGGTGTTGTCCATAAAGTCCTGATACCCACAGAAAACACTGAACACATTGAAAGAAAAAAAACATCACGGAACAGTTCGTGAACAACACGGAAATAATGCGTTGAATGGAAATTCTGTGATGTTCACGAACTATTCCGTGATGTTTTTTACTTCCGTGTGTTTCGTGTCTTCCCGCGGAGCGGCGAGCACGGTTTTACCGTGCGAATTGTGGGCTGAAATTCGATTAATGACGACCATTCAGAGGTAATCAACGAATTTATGGGCAACACTCCTAAATCCGGGTAACCCGCAGTTCGTTTTCCGATCTCCTGCCGGAA
>DALTYF010000009.1 GCA_029986195.1 Methanocorpusculum sp.
CAGGTAATTTTTGATCATGCGGGTAAGGGACTTTTCAGACTTTTGGAGCAAAGCCATTTGTCGGAACTGACTTTGCTCAAAATATCTGAACCATTTCCTCCAAAAAAAGAATATTATATCCGTGTATAAGAACCGACGCGGAGCGTGCCCTTGCCGTTGCGGTGTGCAAGATCGCCCGTGAACACCGTCAGTTCCCGGCCGTTCTCCACGACCTTTCCCGTCTCGGCAAACGTCGGCATGAAGTCATCCACATGACCGAAAATCGTACACTCGCCGCCGAACATATCGCCGCAGGGCAGCACTGCGTTTCCTTCGATGATCAGCCTGCCGCCTTTCATGTTGGTACCGGCATGCAGACCGGCATTTCCCATCACACGGACAACACCGCCAAAGAGACATTCGCCGCAGTAGTCCCCGACACTGCCCTCAACCAGAATTTCACCGCCGCGCACACCTTTCCTGCCGCCGCGGTAGCCGGGGAGCCCCAGTAGTTTCCCGCCTTGCCCTGGCAGAGAATTTTGCCCCCAAGCATCTCGCGGCCCAGCCAGTCACCGGCATTTCCCATGATCTCAATGGTGCCGCCGGTCATAAAGTCGCCGCAGTGCATCCCGATGTCACCGTCCACGATGATTCGTCCGTCGGTCATGTACTCGCCGACCCGCTTTACACAGGACGCATCACCGATAAGTACAATCTCCGTCACGCCGGGGCCTGCCGACTCCCCGTCCACCCGGATATCGAACACATCGGACAGCTGCATCTTCCGGTTGCCGACATACACGTTGACACGCACCGTCTTGCAGAGCGTCTCAGGCGTAATCACCTCAGCCTCAATCGGCAGACAGGGGTCCACCGAGTCACGCACAATCAGGGTAATTCGTCTCATAGCTTCGTCTCCGTCTCAATTTTCATACTGCGGGGAAGGTAATACTCCTCATCAACCGGATAGTTCTCTTTGCGAATAGAGTAGAACCGCTCAAACGTGCGGATTAACTCCGGATCATTGTCCATGCTGTAGGCTTTCGGAACCTTCGGGCTGCACCAGAACATTCTGTTCTGGTTGTCTGCCACAATCTCATCATCGCGCGAGATCATGACACCGCCCTTGAAGGTGTAGCGTGTCTGCGCAAACCCGCGGATGACCTCGGCATACTGCTTTGCGGGATCAATTTTGTCTGGCAGAATTGGATACACAGCAATATCCGCCTCGGCACCGATGCCGAGGTGGCCTTTGCCGCGCTCAAGAAGACCGAGCGCCCGCGCCTGACCGGCACGGGTCATCACCGCAATTTCATCAAACGTCAGTTCGCGGTCAAGTGCCGGAAGCACCACGCGCTTTGCCGTTCCCGCATGCACGGTGGCAAACTCCTTCTCGCGGTACTCGCGGCTCATCAGAAGACCAATAATCTCCGGATACTTCACAAACGGCGCACCGTTCGGGTTGTCCGTCGTGAGCAGACACTGCCAGGGACTCTCCACCAGCAGCGCAAGTTCAAGACCTATTGCCCACATGATACTGTTGACCAGATTCTTGCGGCGGTACATCACCGGAATCACCCCGGACGCCGTCTCCAGCTCGACATCATGGTTGCTCCACTTGTCCTGATGCAGACGGTAAAGATTGAACTCCATCGGCCCGTCGGCGGTCATGGTCGTGGTTCTGCCAAACATTATCTGTCCCATGTCGATGGTGATCTGCGGACGCAGGTTCACCATTGCGGCCACGGGTTCGGCCTTGGAACAGAAGTCACCCCAGCCGGAACCGCCGTAGGAGTGGAACTGCACATGCGTGAGATAGGCGGTCTGCCGCTTCTCGTTCAGATCGGGAACCAGTCCCATGGTTCCAAGTGTGCAGGTGTAGTTGCCGGGCTTGCCGAGGTTGTTGCAGTGCAGGTGCACCGAGTGCGGGAGACCGAGCATCTCGTTGGCCTCAATGACGCCTTTGATGTACTCGGCGGGACTCAGGTCGAAGAAGGGAATCGGTTTTCGGATGCAGTCCACATTCTTGCCCCAGCTCCACATCTCCGCACCCAGCGGATTGGTGAGTTTCACCCCGTAGCCTTTGACCGCGGACAAACGCCATGCGATAAGGGCGGCTGCACGTTTGATGTCGCCTGCCGCAACCGCCCGCATGACACCCCAGTCACCGTCGAACAGGGTCAGAATGAGACCGTCCTGCAAAGGAGTGTGACGGAACTCCTCGTGCGTGTGGCGTGCTTCGAGCGGTGCCATTGCTCCTTCGGTCAGCGTCGTGTATCCCATCTGGGCATAGCGGTAGCTGTTGCCGTAGGTGGTCGGGATACTGTAGCCGGAGACGGCACGCATACCATGACCGCGGGGGGCACGTCCCGCCCGCATGTCCTCAGGACTCATGTACCTGCCGAAGTTCACCTTCGTGCCGCAGATGTGCGTGTGCGAGTCGATTGCGCCCGGCATCACCAGCATCCCTGCGCAGTCGATGACCTCCGCATCCCTGGACGGCTCCTCGGCGATGCGGCCGTTCACGACGGCGATGTCCATTTTTTCCTGCGAAATGCGGTTTACCGGATCAATTACGCAGGCATTCTTCAGGAGATAGTCGGTCATGAGCGTTCCTCCTTCTGGATGGCTTCCACGCGCCGTGCAACATGCATGGCGCCGTTCGGGCAGGTATCCTCACAGACCTTGCAGCCTTTGCAGAGGTCGTTGTGGAGCACAGTGTTTTTGCCTTTTTCAATCCGCATCAGAACGTCGTCGGACACCGATGTTCCGCCGGCGCCCATGTCGGGATCGATCTCGCGGTTGACGGGACACGCCGTGCAGCAGTTGCCGCAGCCCATGCAGAGCTTCGGATTCACCAGCACCTCATATGCATGCGTGAAGGCAAGGTTCTGTTCATGCCGTTTTACAAGAATGTCGCCGGAGGTGAGCACCTCCTCGGGACATATCTCGACACAATAACCGCACCGGAAACAGTGTCCCCGGATAATCTGCGGTTCCCATTTGTCGTCCTCACGCCGGATGACATCGATTGCACCGGGAGCGGGACAGATCATTCTGCACTCAAGACAGTGGGTGCACTCATTCCCGGTCAGTTCCGGGAAGTCGCGGAAGTGGGCGGGCGCTGTAAGCGGCGCGGTCTTTGCCGCGAGGAAGTTTTTGATCCAGCCTGCCCGGCAGAACTCTTTGAGGTAGGATGCAACGCTCATGATTTCACCGCTCCGCACAGGCAATGCAGGGGTCTGCACTGATAAAGGTCGAGGTCACGTCGGCTGCGGACGCGAGATTCTTTAGCATCGCGTGCGTCCCGACCTCAACGTTCATGATCGACGGCGTCTGAATGGCGACCGCGATCACCTGGCCGTTCTCATCCACTTCAATGTCGTAGGTAAGATCGCCCCGCGGTGCTTCGATGGTGTGTTTTGTCCGGCCGGCAGTAACTCGGCCTCCGAGCCGCACCGGCCCTTCGGGAAGATTCGCAAGTGCATTTTTGATGATCACCGCCGACTGGAACAGCTCGTCGAACCGGAGCATGATGCGGGCGAAGTTGTCGCCTTCGCTCCGTGTGATCATGTGCCAGCCGAGTCCAGCGTACAGCGGTTCCTGCTCGCGGGCATCACGGGCGATGCCGCTTGCCCGGGCTGTCGGCCCTACAACCCCGCTCTCTTTTGCATCAGCAGCCGAGAGGACACCGATACCCTTCGACCGGAGGGAGATCAGGGGACCGGTTGCAAACATCTGCACAAACCGCGGCAGTTCGGCCTCGACGTGAACGACTGCATCAAGGATTTTCCCGGCGGTCTCTGCGCTGATGTCTTCCCTGACACCGCCCGGCACAACGTAGGCTGCCATGATGCGGGTGCCGGTCATGATCTCGATTGCGTCCATCACCGTCTCGCGGAGGTTGAGGAGATACATGGCAAGTGTCTCATGCTCAATCGTGTAGCAGTAGGAGTTGTTGGCAAGCAGATGGCTCTGCATCCGGTCAAGTTCGTTGAGGATGATGCGCAGATGCATGGCGCGAGGGGAGACGGCAATGCCGCTGATCTTTTCAAGCGCACCGACAATTGCCGTGTTGTGAACGACGGAACAGATGCCGCAGACCCGTTCTGCAAGGAAGATGGTCTCCTGCCAGGGACGGCCCACCATGATCTTTTCAATGCCTTTTTTGACGTAGCCGAGTTCCACCTCGGTTGCGATGACCCGCTCACCCGCGGTCTCGCATTTGATGCGGGCAGGTTCCTTGAAGCAGGGGTGTACGGGGCCTATCGGCAGCGAGACATCGACGACTTTTTTCATGGTTTTTCCTCCGTTTTGGTTTCGTAGTTTTCAAACAGAATGTCTGCAACGCTCAGGATGGCGCTGATGATCTCCGTCGGGCGCGGCGGGCAGCCGGGAACGGCTGCGGTGACCGGGATGTATTTGCTGACCGGCGGATCGATGAGGGCACCGGGCCGGTTGAAGGCGCAGCCGGAGATCGGGCAGTTGCCGATGGTGATAACGGCTTTCGGTTCGGGCACTTTGTCCCAGAGGTCGGGCAGTTTGTCGATCCACTGCGCAGACATTGCACCGGTGACGAGGATGACGTCCGCCTCACGGGGATTGTTGTGGACATAGATGTCGTACTGTTCAATATCGTATCGGGGGGAGAGACAGGCAAGGATTTCTATATCGCAGCCGTTGCAGGAACCGGTGTTCACGTAGCAGACGTGAATGGAACGTTTGCGCACGGCGTTTTTCAGGGTTTGCAGGAGAGTCATGCTATCGCCTCAAGGATTTCTGCGAGAAGTTCCGGAACAGGTGTGCCGGAGCCGGCGCGACGGCGGAACTCCGCCGCCTCTGCCGTGCTCAGCAGGCCGGTTGCCGCGGTCAGGTGAGGGAGGGAAAGGGCATCGGCGATGCGGTCACTCGCGGCACTTGCGTCCGCCGCTTCAAGCCGGGGACCGAGGTTTTCCAGAATCATCATGTCGCAGCCGTTGATGAGAATTTTCCGCATCTGCTGACGACTGATGCCGAGCCGTGCGGCAAGGGCAATCACTGCCTGATCCTGCCGTGTTCCTTTGAGGATGGCGAGTTTCATCGGCTGAAGGTTTCGTTCGTAGATCAGATCCATGGTATCACCCCAAACCAGTAAAGCACTCCGTAGAGTACAAACAGCAGTATCATTACCCAGACGAGTACCATCTCGCCGGTATGCACGGCGTACTCACGGGAGGAGAGAAAGGCACTCGCCAGAATGCCGAGCAGAACGGCACCAATGACTGCCCCTGCAAGAACCGCAGGGTGGCTGATGACTTCAAGGGCCATCAGGAGAATGTAGAAGGCAACGCCTGCGACAACGGCTTTTTCGATCAGGTTGTTCATAGGATAATCCCCCTGCCTGCAACACAAGCCAGACAGCCACCGCATAGAGCAGCACAACAACCGTCCAGAAGATGGTCTGTACCGTCACCACATGATAGGGAGTGAGCATCGGTGTTACCGCACAGATGAACGAGACGGAGACCATGAGGACGATCATCAGAAGGATCATCAGCCACCACGGCACCGCGCCGACGAAGAGCAGGACAAATGCCGAGAGCAGGACAACCGTCTTGAGGCCCATGGCGATGTTTAACAGTGCCCGCCAGCCGCCGAAGTGTTCGGTCCAGTAGCCGGAGACAAGTTCCTTTGCCTCAATCACCGAGAACGGACCGTAGTGCGCTTTAGATAGAATGATCAGGTACAGCGACATCGCCGCCGGGAAGGCAACGAGGATCGTTGGCGTGTGCGTCTCGATCTGGAGTGCGGCTATTTCACCGATGGAAAGCGTATTCCAGAACAGGTACACGATGGCAACCGTTGCCAGCAGCGGCAGCTCTGCTGCCGCGGACATGACGGACCGGATTGCGCCGAACTTTGTGTACGGGGAGCCGGAGGAAAGACCGGTTCCGTGTTCGATGATTTTATGGAGCATATACAGAGCAAACAAAATCAGCAGGCTTGCTCCGGTCCAGACGACCCAGAGTGCCGCAATCCAGATACCGACCGCAATCAGAACGATGGCAACATACATCACCTGACTTGCCGTCCGGGGAATCCAGGTCTGTTTGAAGGAGAACTTCAGGGTGTGAAGAATCTCCTGCCAGACCGGGGGGCCCGGCCTTGACTGGACGCGGGCGATGACTTTGCGGTGCAGGCCGTGCAGGAGGAGTCCGGAGAAGACCGCGGTGATGAGAAGAAGCAGGAACGCAATCATGTCAGTACCCCACAAACGGAATGTCTCCGTCCTTTGTTCCTGCACACCACCAGTAGATGAGGGACGCAAGAGCTGCCGGGGCGGAGATGACAACAACCGCGATCAGAACAGGAATCTCTGCTACAAACAACGCCGCACCAACGGCGATTGCCGCAAACAGGATTCCAAGAGCCAATGCTGTAGATTTTTTCATGATTCACACCGTCAGGAGAATTTCGACCGCCCGCAGGAACAGCAGGAGGGAGCTTACATGGATCATCAGAATGTAGGGAGCGCCCGGCGCCCGGGTGATCTCGGCTTTACCAATATAGAACGGTGCCATTCCTTCCCCGAGGACACCGACAAGGATGAGGAGTCTGGCAACGAGCGGAGCTGCACCGGTACCTGCAAGCTCCCCGATGGAGAGCGTGCCACAGGTTGCGGCGATGATTGCGGCACCTGCGAAGAGGGGGACGGTTGCCATCATAACGACCAACCCGTAAGAGAAGGCGGCATCCAGCACATGTTTGTTTTTGACGGCTGCAACGATACCGATGTTGAGGATACCGATGAAGGCGGCAAAGAGCGTGAAGTTGAAGACGTCGCCGGTGGTGATTGCGCCGATGGTGGCAATGCCGCAGGCAATTGCCATGAACCGCTGGAACTTCATCAAATCAACCGGGATCTCTTTGGTGTAGTAACCGTCGGTACCAAACACGATGTCAACGGGTTTTTCCGGCAGACTGATGACGGCGAGGATGACGAACATCGCGGCGAACGCGAACAGGACCACGGTGTAGCCGGAGAGGTAGTGGACGATGTCACCGAAGGGCAGTGTGAAGAGTAGTTGTTCAAATATCTGATCAAACATTAGTCAGCCCCCCGCATGGTCCCAACCAGGGACATTTTCGCCATGACTTTGAGCATGATGCCAACAGCCGCAAGCATGACGGCAAGGAACCACTGGGACGGAACGATCATGAAGATGAGGAATGCGATGACCCAGAGTGCCCATGCGTAACCTGCAGCGTTTTCGATTTTTGCAAACGGAACGTCCACATTTTTGCCGAGGAAATAGACCAGCAGACCGAGTGCTGCGATCAGACCACCGGAGAACCCGGTGAGGAAGATGCCGTAAGCGGCAAGCATAATACCGATGATCGGCGGTGCGGTCTTCAGGACCTCGATGTCGAGTTTTTTCGCCGCGTGTTTCCGCTGGAGGTTTTCCTTGGCAAGCCATAGTTCGGAGACCGCCATGATCTCGGCGACACCGACAACGAGGCCCGGCAGGATGAGGGCTTCGGCAAGGTCGGTGGCGATGAGGGCGATGACGACGAGTCCGGTGATCTCGATGAGGTCGATGATGATCATTTTATGGATATCGTCTTTTTCGCGCAGGATTGCGGAGAATGCGATGATGATGGCGATGAAGGCGACTGCAATGCCTGCGGTGTAGAGCACGGGCATTTCAAGCGGTAGTTCAATCATTGCTTTGACCTCCGGTACAGGAATGAGGCTACGGCGAAGGCTGCGAAGAAGATGCTGGCTTCAACAATGGTATCAAGACCCCGCGTGTAGTAGAGGATTTCGTCGAGGATTCCGCCGGGGTGCCCCACGATGGTGGTTCCAAGGTACAGGGTGGTGTTTGCAAGGAACCAGCTTGCAGGCGTTAAATAGGCGGTGACGTAACCGATGGCAGGCGAGTTTTCGGGATACTGGGCGATGATGTGCGCAGGTTCGGTGAAGGGGATGCCGCCCCGGTCATAGGGGTTTAGGGGACTGTCCAGGTTGAGGGATTTCGGGTAGAGCTGGTCCTCGTGGTAGGTAAGGAAGGGAACCGTACAGAGGCCGATGACGGCGATGATACAGACGACTGCGGCATAGACTTTGGGCAGGTTGTCGGTCTCTGCGAGGTAGTCTGCTATTCGCTGTATTCTGGTCATGGTACCTCCTTCTTTTCGATGAGCCGCACGAAGATGAGCGTTGTTACAATGTTGACGGCGATGAAGGTGACGAGGGCAAGCATCTCATCGAATGCGAGCATGATGAAGACGAGACCGAACTCGGCAACCTCCATGTTGATGAGCCTCGTCAGGTAGGTCGCATCACGCGGGTATGCGGTTGCGGCAGCACCTGCGAGGAGGAGGACGCAGCCGATGATAAATTCGACGCCGATCATTGCAGGCCCTCCGGTTTTTTGCGGCACAGCAGAAGGATGAAGAGTGTTCCAATCGGCATCATGAGGGAGACGACGATGGCAACGTCAAGATAGCCACGACTGACCATGAAGATGACGGCTCCTGAGACGAGAATGCCAAGCGTGATCAGTTTGTCGAAGGGGTTTTTGACCGCGAGTGTTGCGATGCCGCCGATGAGGGCAAGGAGTACGGCAAGAACGGCGAAGAGTTCGGTCATGATTCATCCTCCGGGGTTGGTTTTGCGAGTGCGACCTCGTCAGAGGGAGCCGAGCATGGTGTAAGACGTGCGATTGCTGATGCAATTGCGTTTGCTTCAAGGGTTGCACCGACGAAGTAGGCGATTGCGGCAACGAGAGTCAGCGGGTGCGGGAGGATGAGGGCGATAACACCTGCAACGGCGAAGTTCATGACGTTGACGAAGGGAAGTTTTCGCAGGGTGTTCCTTTCCAGAACAGCACGAAGCGCGGCATAGACGGCGATAACGGCACATACTGCACCAACGAGTTCAAGCATCAGATCTTCCTCCAGATACTGCCGAGGATTCTGCTTGCATGACGTGCGGAGATTCCCTGCACGAGCAGGATGGCGATGACTATGCCGGCGATGAAGGCTTCGGGCGGGAATCCTGCAAAGGTGCCGAGTGCCCAGATGACAGCGGTTGCGGCAAGTGCTCCGCTGGTTCCGGCCCAGCCTTTATCGGCACAGATACGTGCGCCGATGAAGACGAGGACCGCAGCGGCGATTCCTCCGGGAATGCCGCATATCCAGTAGCCGCAGGCGGCAAGGAGTGTGCCTGCGGAGGCGTCGGGCGAACAGATGATGTTGCCAAGCATCCAGCCGCCGTTTTTGTCTCCGCCGACCGCAACAATTTCCCGGCTGACGGCGTCAGCGCCGGAAACTCCTCCCTCTTTCGGGAGTTTCCAGAATAGATCCAGTGCTATAAAGAGTATGAGGGAGATTACCGCCGCCGCGGTGATGTATGCGAGTTCAAGGATCATGCTCTTCTCTATCCAAAAAAACCGGCTCGTCCTGCGGGCGGATTTGTCGTAAATGATTAGCTATTGACATCTGTTTCATTAATAAATTACGGATCAGTACTTGGTTGTAATCTCCTGAAAATAATTCGGGAGGTATGTTTGCCCCGGACTCCCGCGGTGTACCCGGGGAACGGGCGGTTTCCTCATCTTGTATTGCCTTTGGAAAAATTGCTCCTGCGGCTTCTGCCCTGTTGAATGATTGCGCATGACCGGGTGGTGTACGGGTCGGGAGGGAAAAAAGATCCGTCCGCAACTCACTTATTTCCGAACCCGCCGCGGCACATACACCTCAAACAAATCCCGCATCGCAAACACCGTCTCCGCATCCGCATCCCGGACAACCACATGATCCGCCGCAAGATCTCCCAGAACCACACATGAAACCCCTTCCTCCTTAAACCCCTCGACTACCGCATAATCATACCCTTTCCAGGCATAAAAATCCAGAATCTCATACACATCCGTCGTCCGGAGACTCATCACGGTCTTCTCCGCATCAATTCCTGCCGTCGCAACCGACCCTCCCGTAAAATGCACCGTCGTATCCTTCCCCGCGGGCAGTTCCCAGATATGATGTCCCATATGTTTAATCGTCGCAACCGTACCGACCGCAGCCAGAAGCGGTACAAGCTTTGTGATCATAGTCGTCTTCCCCGAGTTTGAATGGCCGATGATGTTGATGATCCGCATATCCATAATATTGCACCCTAAGATCACTTTATTAATTTGCACCCGGATACATACTGAATAACGAACAGGCCTCCCGAACCATCCCGGGCGGTCGGGGACAAGGACACTCATGAAACTGCTGATGAGCAGCGGACGAACCCCGGAACAGGGCGCCCAGCTGTACTACAAAGACACCAAAGACTATTCCCGCGAAACCTCCTACTGTTTCCTCAACCCGATGGACATGATGGAGATAGGCGTCGAAGAAGACGAGCACGTCCTCATCGAAAGCACCGCCGGAAAAACCGTTTTCAATGTTCGCGAATCACCCGAAACCCCCGAAGGAGTAGTATTCATCCCCTGCGGCCCGCATGCCAACTTCATCCTCCATGAACATACCCACTCCACCGGCGCGCCCGACTTCAAAGGCGTACCGGTCGAAGTCAGCGCAACCGATCTCCCCCTTAAATCCGCATGGGACCTCATGGAAGAACTCGGCGGTCTCAGATACAAAATACCCGCAGGAACCACCCTTCCGGATATCGAACCCGGAGAAAAAATCATCAAAAACCATGCCTGCCCCCTCTGCGGCTGCCTCTGCGACGACATCGAACTCCACATCAAAGACGGCGTCATCACCGATGTCGTAAACGGCTGCCTGCTCTCCTCCGGAAAATTCCGCTCACCGGGCCGGATGGTCACTCCCATCCGCCGCGACGGAAATGAATGGAAGGAAACCGACTTCGATACCGCCGTCAGAATGGCTGCCGAAATGTTTGCGTCCGCAAAGCGGCCGCTCTTCTACGGCTGGTCCGGAACCTCCACCGAAGCCATGCACATCGGCCTTGAAATCGCCGAAGAAATCGGCGCCGTCATGGACAACTGCTCCTCCGAGTGTCACGGCCCCACCATCATGGCCGTGCAGGAGGTCGGCCACCCCGGCTGCACCCTCGGTCAGGTCAAGAACCGTGCCGATGTCATCGTCTACTGGGGCTGCAACCCCATCGCCGCCCATCCGCGCCACCTCTCTCGCTACTCCACCTACTCAACCGGCGCATTCCGCCCCGAAGGACGCGCCGACCGGACCGTCATCGTCGTGGATATCCGCGAATCCGAAACCGCCAAACTTGCCGACATCTTCATTCAGGTAAAACCCGGCGGAGACTACGCCCTCTTCAACGCACTGCGGGCAATTGTCCGGGGCAAATACAAAAACGTCCGCGCAGGCATCGAACTCGTCGATGAACTCAACCGGCACACTAAATACACCCTTACCCCGCTTCGCGGTCACTGGAATGTGGACGGCACCAACCAGATGTTCTCACTTGCCGCAGGTTACCCCTATGCAGTGGACTACTCGCGGGGCATCGTCCACTACAACCCCGGTGAAACCAGTGGCGTTGACATCCTCGCCAAGCACGAAGCAGACGCCGTCCTCATCATCGGAACCGACCTCGGCGCACACTTCCCCCGCGAAACGGTTGCACATCTCGCACGCATCAACACCGTCGTTCTCGATCCGTTCATCTCGCTCTCCACCGCCGTTGCGAAACTCCATATCCCGGTGGCATCTGTCGGCATCGACGCCGAAGGCACCGCCTACCGGCTGGACGGCGTACCGATTCACGTGAAAAAAGCCTTCACCTCCGGTATGCCCTCCGATGAGGTGATTCTCACCCGCATCCTAAACGAAATCCGGAAGATCAAAGCGGAGCGGAAATGATCCGGAAACGCATCGTGCGACTCGCACTTCTTCTCTGCTGCATAGCCTTCCTTGCCGCTCCGGCAGTCGCAGCCGACACCGAGTTTGAGGCAGACTACACACCGGCAGGACCCGTTGTCACCGGTCAGGAATTGACTGTTTCGCAG
>DALTYF010000202.1 GCA_029986195.1 Methanocorpusculum sp.
CATTCAGGTACTTTTACCCTGAGGTGTGTTCTTATGGAAAAATCAAAGATGGTTGATATCATCGCCCTGATTGTGGTGATCGTTGCCTTTGCAATACCGCTTGCAACCGGTCTTGTTGGCGCTGCTCCCGAGGGGGGATCTGCAGCAGAATATGCGCAGATTCTTGGAATCTGGACGTTGATACCTCCGATTCTCGCACTGCTTCTGGCATTCCTCACAAGAAATGTCATTCTCTCGCTGTTCCTCGGCGTGCTCTCCGGTGCATGGATGCTTGCCCTTCTTGGCGGCGACATTCTGGGTGCTATTGGCGGAGCATTCTTCGGTTCCACCGAGTACTTCATCGGTACCCTTGCGGACCGCTGGAATGCAGGTATCATTATGCAGGTGCTCGTGATTGGTGCACTGATTGCGCTCATCACCCGCATGGGAGGCATGCGTGCCGTCGCGGAAACGGTGGCACGGCATGCAAAAGGTCCGCGTACCGCACAGCTTGCAACATGGATCATGGGGTTTGTCATCTTCTTCGATGACTATGCAAACGCACTGATCGTCGGTCCCATTATGCGGCCGGTTTGTGACAAGTTCCGCATTTCCCGTGAACGTCTCGCCTACATTGTGGACTCAACGGCAGCACCGATCGCAGGTATTTTTGTTATCTCGACCTGGATTGGAACCGAACTGGTGAACATCAATGAAGGTCTTGCAATTGCCGGTATCACCGGCGTTTCCGCATACAGTATCTTCATCGACACGATTCCTTACCGCTTCTACAACATCCTGGCGCTTTTCTTCGTGTTTGCTTCTGCAATGCTCCTTCACGAGTACGGCCCGATGCTTACCGCGGAACTGCGTGCACGCAGAACGGGCGCAACAGTCCGCCCGGGTTCTGAAGTGGAAAAGGACGACGATGTAGTTCCTGCCGAGGATCAGGACATCTGCAAAGAGGATCACGCGGTTGTTGCAACCTCCAGGAAAGCTCCGGCAAACATCTGGAACGCCATCATTCCGGTTGGTGTTCTGATCGTCTCTGCACTGATTCTGTTCTTCACCAACGGTGCAGATGCAATCATGGCCGGCAACGGTTTAATCTCTGCGGAAGAGTTCACCCAGCTCGGATTCTTTGACTCGGTGCGTGAAGCCTACAGTTCCTCTGATGCAAGTATTGTACTATTCCAGGCAGCACTTCTCGCCTGTATTGTTTCCATTGTGATGGGCTTTGCCCAGAAGATCTTTACCTTAAAGACCGGTATTGAGACCTGGGCGCACGGCATGAAGTCGATGCTGTATGTGTGTATCATTCTGATTCTTGCCTGGTCGATTGGTTCGATCATCGGTGATCTGGGAACCGCACACTATCTCGTCGGTGCCCTGTCCGAGTCCCTGCCGATGTGGATTGTTCCGGCTCTCATCTTTATCATTGCCGGCATCATCTCGTTTGCAACGGGAACCGCATACGGAACAATGGCAATTCTTCTGCCGCTCGTTATTCCGCTCGCCGCAGCGATTGCAGGTTTTTCGACCGGTACACCGGATGCTTCCGTCTACTCCTACATTGTCGTCTGCTCGTCCGGTGTGTTAACCGGTGCAATCTTCGGAGACCACTGTTCCCCTATCTCGGATACCACCATTCTTTCATCTATGGGAGCAGGGTGCAGTCTGATAGACCACGTGGACACGCAGTTGTGGTATGCCTTAACGATTGCAGCGGTTGTCGTCATCGGCTACATCATCGTCGGTTTTGGCATGAATGTGTGGCTTACGCTCCTGATTACGATGGCAATTCTTGTCGGCGTTCTGTTCGTTCTCGGAAAGAGAGTTCCGACCTGGAAGCCTGACGAGGAAAAACTGGTGGAGTAATCCGCCGGCAATATTTTTTTCTTTTTTACAGCCTGCAAAGAATCTCTGCGGTGCGTCTGAGAATATACGCTGCGGTATCCGCATCCGCTCCTGCGCAGGTGCTCAGATGCAGCGTGTTGTTGTACGTCCACGCGCCCGCGGTGAAAGCACTGCCTCCGGCGTGTACGCCCTGGAACTCCAGATCCTCAACGCAGATGCCGTCACCAAACTCTATCGTATCGCACGGAACGACCCCCGGATTTGTGAGGAACGGTACTCCGGCAAATATCCCAATGTCATCGTCATGCAGGGACGGTCCGGAAAATGGCCGGGCTGCTCCGATTCCTATTGCGTGCTGCTTGAGATCCTGCGACATTTTTGCCGTGGCTGTAAGTGTCTCTGCAATCGTTCTGCCGCAGCGGATAGGCGACCAGTAGGCGACGGTATAGTTCATCGGAGAACTTCGCTCGTCCTCCGGAAAGTACCGGCGGAGATCGGCGGTCGAACAGAGCGGAATAACGTCAAGCAAAATCCCCTGTGCCGCCAGCCAGTCCCGGAGGGCTGTTCCGTATGCGGCGATCAGGAGATCATGAATCGTTGCCCCATGGGATTTTGCAAATGTTTTCATCCGTGCAAGTGTTTCCGGGGAGAGCTGTTCCCGCACGATCGTCAGCTCCGTCTCTGGATCCGATCCAGTTGCAAAATATTTTTTGTCGGCAAGTGCCGCCGGAGACCGATCGTGTTCTCGCGCAAAAAGTTCCTGAAGTTTT
>DALTYF010000010.1 GCA_029986195.1 Methanocorpusculum sp.
ATATGATGGAGGATGTGCTTCTGCCGCTGTTATCTGATGCGGTTCCCGGGGTGCGGCGTGCGGCGGTGACTGCTCTTGCATTATCCCGGCGGCCCGATGTGGTTGCGGCGCTAATTGATTGTCTGCATGATCCAAAGCCCGGGGTTCAGGCTGCGGCGGCAACCGCCCTTGGAGAGATCGGCGGTGATGAGGTTATTGCCGCACTCACCGCAGCGTCAAAAAGCGGGAATGCGATTCTGCGCGGAATTATGAAGAATGCGCTGAACGCAGCCCTGAAAAAATAAAAAATATATTTTTTTATTCTTCCTTGTAGGCGCCGTGGCGGCGTGCAAGGTAGAGAATTCTCTGCAGGGCCGAGAGGTTGGTGCAGACGGCAATGAGAATTACGGCGATCCAGATCTGGCTGACAAGGCCGAAAAGGATGAGACAGAGAATGGTCTCGGGTCTGCCGAAGAACCCGATTCCTTCCAGAGGATCACTGATCTTCCCATCCTCTTTTTTGGTGTAACCGATTTCTGCGTAGGTTACCGGTTTGATGAAGGTGTTCATCAGCGAACCGATAATGGCAAGGCCGACGATTGCGGTGTCAACCCAGGACGGAACGGTGAGGAACTGGGATATGACGGCAGTTCCGGAAAGACCGATTCCCAGAAGGACCAGTCCGTCCACGTATTTGTCGATGATCCAGTCGAGTACCGCACCGAAATCACTCTTGCGGTTGGTTTTCCGGGCCACATTTCCATCGACGAGGTCCAGTATGGCGGAGACCGCAAGCAGGATACTGCCGAGGAGGAACAGACGCTGCATATAACATACAGCGCAGGCAATACCGAAAACGAGGGAAAGTATTGTTATCTGGTTTGGTTTAAGTCCAATCCGGACGAAGGCATTGCCGATTGGATCAATGCAGCCAATCAGCCGGGGACGAAGAGCGGTAATATTCATGGTAACCTGACTGCATCATATGCCTGAGAGGCATGGGATGATACATTTTTGGACGGGATTTCTATACCAAATATTCTTTAGCTTTTATTCCTATATGAATCAAGAGGAAATACTTCATGAATACGATACTGCATAAACCCCATGTGCTGATGATCTCGGAGATTACGGCGGATGGGAAACTTACCCTGAAACGCGGTGCTTCCAGCAAGATTCTGATGAAGCATATGTCGCATGAAGCGGAGATTCTGCTGCATGAGACGCGTGCGGCCTACGATGCGATTATGGTCGGATCATCCACGATTAAGATTGACAACTCGTTTCTGACCGTGCGCATGGTCCCGGGAAAAAGTCCTCTGCGGGTGATCCCCTCAAGTCTGGCGGATATTCCGCTGGATGCGAATGTGCTGGATACCTCGGCCGTGCCGACGGTTGTCGCCGTGTCTGCTGCGGCTCCGGCGGATCGGGTTGCGGCGCTTCGGGAGAAGGGAGTATCCGTCGTTGTCGCAGGAGAGGAGAAGGTGGACCTCCCCGTACTAATGGATATCTTATACCGGGAATTTTCGGTACGGAACCTGATTATTGAGGGCGGCCCTACGCTGAACTGGCACATGCTGCATCACCATCTGGTGGACGAGATACGATTGATTCATCTGCCGTTTATTGTGGGCGGAAATGACACGCCGTCACTGGTCGGGGGGATGCACATCGATTCGGAGGATCAGATGATCCGGCTTGAACTTTCCGGGACACGAATGGCCGGAACAAATCTGGTTACGGAGTACCGCGTACTCTAACACAAAAAAAACAGAAACCATCTTTACAGAACGCAGAGTGTCAGAGAGGTTAGATGATATTTAGGCGAAAAATACTCTGTACGTTGCAGCGGACGGATCATGATATAATGAAGTAAAATGCGTTTCACCGTTTCGGGCAAGAGTATGAACGCAGAAAAATTATAGTGTTCGTAGTTTAATGGATCTATTGGACGTGGATTATTTATCGGGGGTAAACCGGACACAGATACAAATATCGCTATTGCCGGATTTCAGATTTCGCGGAAATGATAGAAAAAAAGGAGAAAATCACTATGAGCACCATTGCAATATTTCATTCAGTTTTAGGGGTTCGTCAAGGCATACTTGATGCGGCAGAACTCCTGAAAGAGGCCGGACACGATGTGCATGTTATAGATCAATATAACGGACGGGTCTTTGACGACTACACCGAAGCCAGTAGTTTTGCTGAAAGCATTGGGTATGAAGCCTACATGCGTTCCGCACTCGAAGCTGTAAAAGATTTACCCGACGGATTTATTTGTGTAGGCTTTTCCAACGGTGGCGGGGTGTCGGAATATATTGCGTTGAACAGGCGCGTTGCGGGTGTAGTACTCTGCTCAGGAGTGCTGCCACTTGAAATGTTGCATGGAGTTTTTCCTGTAGCAGGGTTTCTTGAAAAAGGATGGCCGCAGGGTACGCCGGTGCAGATTCACTATGCCAAAGATGATCCGTTTCGGTTCAGGGGTGCTGTCGAAGCATTTAGCGCACATGTGAAAGAACAACAGGGAACGGTTGAGTTTTACGAATACCATGGAGCAGGCCATCTTTTTACTGACAGAAGCCTTGTGAATGAATACAACGAAGCAAATACACGGGAGCTATGGAATCATGTTCTACGGTTCTGCTCTGACATTAGCTGATAAACGTACTGCGCAGGTCACAATAGGTCCCAACGGTGTGACGAATACGCATACCGTATGGTTTATCAGCACTTTCTCCCGCAATTTTCAAAAAAATATCCCGGTATCTCACTTGTGATACGGTTCTCCGCGCAGAATCCGGAAACCCCGGTAAATCTGTTCAAATAAAATCAGCCGGATCATCGTATGCGTAAATGTCAGCCGAGAAAACGACACCTTCCGATCCACAGCCACGAGAACCGCCGGCGACAGGCCGAGCGGCCCCCCGATAATAAAACATATGTTCTTCCCTGAAAGTTCTGCTTCTCCCAGCAGTGCTGCGATCTCCTCGCTTGCGATCAGCGGCGCACGGGGGTCCAGCGCAATCGTCAGAAATCCGGGCTTCACTCCGGCAAGAATCCTTTCGCCTTCCCGTTCCTTCACCTGCATCTCCGCGGACGGTGATGCACTTTCCGGCACCTTCACTTCTGCAAGTTCCGTCACAAAAACAGTGGCATAGGGTCTCAGCCGCTTTGCAAACTCGGCGATTCCCTCATTCAGATAGCTGTCCTTAATCCTGCCGACACACAGGACCTGAATCTGCATTCAGGCTTCCCCGTCCGTGCCCTTGTCCGCGTCGAACTCCATCACTTTTGTGAAGCACGCAACCGCCTCGCGGAGATGACCGGCCGCCTCAAGTGCGCGTCCCTTCAGATGCCAGGCAGGTGCGTGATCCGGATGATTTTCCAGAATCTTTTCCGCAGCGGTAACCGCAAGATCGAACCTGCTCTGCTGCAGACAGATCAGACCGCGGCAGTAGAACAGATCCGGATCAGCCGCACCCGCACGTTCCGCCTTTTCCAGCTGTGCAAGCGCTTCCGCAGGCCGGCCGCACAGCATCTGCATGAACGCAAGACCCGACAGAAGATACGGATTCTTCGGATCAACCAGAAGGGCCGATTCAAACGCCTCGACCGATGACGGAATGTTCCCGACCTTCACCAGCATCATTGCCTTTTGCAGGTGTGCAAGGCTGTTCTTCGGGTACAGTCCGATCAGTTTATCGTAGCACTTCGCAGACTCCAGATACTTCCCTGCGCGGCCGAACAGATCCGCAACCGCAAACAGTGCCGCCGTATTGTCCGCATTGTCTGCGACCAGCCGTGAAAACTCCTCAATCGCTTCGTCGGTCCGTCCCGCGTTTGCCAGGGCGGATGCATACGAGTAGCGTGCGGAGTCGTCATTTTGCCGCTCGTCCAGCAGATCCGAGTACGCCGCCGCTGCTTCGTCATACCGGCCGAGATACCACAGGGTCTCCGCGCGCTGGCGGATCGTCACCAGATCTTTTTCATTCTCCGCAAGCAGCATGTCGTATCCCGCAAGCGCCTCTTCGTAGTTGCCCTTGATCAGATAAATCGCCGAGAGTTTGCGGATCACATCGCTGCTGGATGCACCGCTCTGCAGGTACCGGCCATACACCTCAAGCGCTTCATCATACTTCTGCATCTGCTCAAGAACGCCGGCAAGATCCAGCAGTGCCTTCGTGTCCGCCTCGTCTGCTTCGGTCAGTTTCCGCAGAACATTTTCGGCCTCCGGAAGTTTGCCGAGTGCGGTAAGGGCTGCTGCCTTGTCGCGCAGTGCTTTTGTGTTCGCTGGTTCAAGTTCAAGAACCTTGTCCATGCCGATCGATGCTTCGCGGAAGTCGCCGCTGATCAGATGCAGATGACCGATACCAAACCACACATGTGCATTCTCCGGCATCTGTTTTGCAACGCGGGAGTAGTACTCCGCTGCTTCATCATACCGGCCGAGTGTCGTACAGATATCCCCGCCGAGCGTCAGAAGGTCCGGACTTCCCTCCGAGTCCTTCAGTGCGAGTGCAACCGCATCGGCCGCTTCTTCGTTTCTGCCAAGGGATACGCAGAGTTTTGCCACCTGCACGGCGACTCCCGGAATTTCCGGATACTCGCGCAGAACTCCCGAGTAGGTTGCAACCGCCGCCTCGGCGTTGCCGCCCTCCGCCTGTACCCGCGCAAGCGCGATCAGAACACCCGGGTGACCGGGCAGAAGCTGTTCGGCGGCGATAAGGGATTCACCTGCCTGTGCATACTTTCCAAGCATCTCCTGACATTTTGCAACCCCCACATGCGCCGCAGGTGTTCCCGGGGACACCGCTGCCGCACGCTCATAGTATGCGAGTGCGTCGGCATACTGTCCGTTACGGAACAGCACGTCCGCCGATCCGAAGATGAGCGACAGATCGTCGGGCATCGTTTCCAGCAGATGGGCATACGCTGTTGCTGCTGCTTCGTACTTTCCAATGCCGGCCCATGCATCCGCCACCCCGAAGAACGCGGGGTTGTTATCCGGAGCAGTCCGGATAATTTCCTCCCATGCATCGGCCGCTTCCTTGTAGCGGCCGATGCGCATCATTGAGGATGCATACAGTTCATGCGCGGCAAGTGATTCGGGGTCTTTTGCAATTACGCGGGCGGCGACATCCGCTGCCTGCTGATAGCTGGACAGTGCCGCAAGACACTTTCCGTGCAGAAGCTGTAAATCCAGCCGGTCGGGTGCTGCATCCAGCGCACGCACTGCCGTCTTGTCCGCTTCCGCGTACCGTCCGAGCGCGGACAGGGCAAAACTCTGCATTGAGGCAAGACCGACATTGACCGCACCGATCTCAGGTTTGGTCATCGCAGCTGCCCCTACCGGCGCAGGGTTGTTGAACAGCTGCATGTCGTCGTCCTCCTCGGCAAACCACTTCATCTTTGACGGGGCACGGCCGCCTTCGCCGCCGAGTCGGCCCATTCGGGTAAAGCTGTCGATGGCTTCTTTGTATCTGCCGGACAGATACTCGGCGCATCCTTTCATGTACCAGACCGAGGTGTTTGACTGGTTCAGATGAATCATCTCAAGGAACGCTTCGGATGCGCGTTTCATGTTGCCTGACAGGAAGGAAACAATGCCCAGCAGATACCACAGTTCCGCATTTGCATATCCGCGTGCAAGCACTTTTTCCAGCTGTACCGCAGATTCCTTTTCGTTTCCGTCCCAGTAGAGGCAGAGTGCACGGCGCACGGTTATGGTAATGTCGGTGTCTGCGGAGTACTGCTGCACCATTCCGTAGGATGCTGCGGCATCTTTGTAGCTGCCCATGCTTTCTTCAAGCCGGGCACGGCGGTACCAGCCGGCGGGGTCGTCTTCGGCAAGTCCGGCATATCGCGAAAGGGCACCGTCGCGGTCGTTCAGCATTTCACAGCAGAATGCAGCGGATGATAAAAACATGCCGCGGTCATCAAAGGTGGTTGCTGCAAGCTGATCGAACATGCCTTTTGCCTCGGCAAAGTTTCCGGACCGCATGGTCAGTTCTGCCAGACGCATCCGCAGGTGTTTGTCGTCGGGGCGAAGATTCGTCAGATGGCTGCATACCGCTGCTGCCTCCGCATACCGGCCGGTGCGTTCCAGCCACTCGCACTTCAGTTCCTGCAGGTAGGGTTCACCGTCCCCGAGCGTTACATGACTGATGGCTGCAACCGCTTCCTCAAATCTGCGGGCGTCGGCAAGAAGTGTTGCAAGGGTGATCCATGCATCCGTATTCTGCGGGTCGAGTTCGGTCGCTTTTGTAAGCGAACGTGCTGCTTGTTCATGCTGGCCGGAACGGTTCTGGGATACACCGAGCCGGTACCACAGGGAGCTGTTCTGAGGTTCATGCTCCACGGCACGGGCAAAACTCTTTGCTGCGTCTTCGTAAAGTCCCTTCTCAAATGACAGCTCACCGCGGGGGGTCCACGGGTTCTGCCTATCATTTTTACCAAACAGACCGCCGATATCAACCATATACGTATATCCTCAAGAGTAGTACTGTTACATGTTTGATCCCTCTACTATACCATGTTTCTGCAAAAACTTTCCTTTCACGCATGCCGAATCCCTATATTAGAAATAGGCGGGGCGGTTAATAGATTATAATTATGGAACATAGTGGCTCAACGCCGGCACAGGATCTTCCCTATGATCCTGAGACTCTCCGGCGCATCAATGAACATCCCTGCTACAGTCCGGAGGCACGGCACTCCTTCGGCCGCTGTCATGTTGCGGTTGCTCCCAAATGCAATATCCAGTGCAATTACTGTGTCCGTGACTTTGACTGTGTCAATGAGTCGCGGCCGGGCGTTACCAGTATGGTGCTCCAGCCGGGAGAGGCACTGGAGCGCATCGACGAGGTCGTTGAGAAGATGAAGCACATCAAGGTTGTCGGTATCGCAGGACCGGGTGACCCGCTTGCAAACCCCGAGACCTTTGAGACGCTCCGTCTGGTTCACGAAAAGTATCCGGATACGATTCTCTGTATCAGTACAAACGGCCTTCTTTTGCCGGACAAGATTGATGAGCTGGAAAAATACGGTGTGCGCAACATCACGGTTACCCTGAATGCGATTGATCCTGCAATCGGTGAAAAGATTTACACCTTTGTTGAGTACGGCGGGAAAAAGTATCACGGCCGTGAAGCGGCAGAGCTTCTGCTTTCCCATCAGCTTGCGGGAATTGAGGAGGCGGTTCGGAGAAAGATGCTGGTAAAGATCAACACCGTGTATATACCCGGAGTAAATGATGCCCATATCCCAGAGATTGCCAAGAAGGTTGGTGCAATGGGTGTGTTCAACTTCAACATCATTCCCCTTATCCCCCAGTACAAGTTCAAGGATGTAATTCCGCCGACCCCTGCGGAGAAAGCGCATATGCATGAGCTGTGCGCCCCGTATGTCCGTCAGATGCGTCACTGCCAGCGCTGCCGTGCGGATGCGGTCGGTATGCTCGGCAAGGATGTGCAGAACGAGTTCGGCTGCTGCGGGAAGGGCGACGGGTCCGGAACGGGCTGCCGGTAATACAATATTTCTTTTTTTGTGATTTTCCTGACTGTATCAGATTCCCGGAGAGAATCTTTTTACGGACTCAACACTTACAATATGTAAGCTGCACTATGATGGATCAGGACGCAATAGCTCATCTTCTGGATATTCTCGGGAACCGGAACAGACGAAGGATACTTGATCTTCTCCGCCAGAAGCCGTGCTTTGTAACGGAGATCTCCGAGCGTCTGGTGATCAACCCGAAAGCGGTTATTGAGCACCTGGCAATCATGCAGAAAGAGGATGTTATTTCCTTTTATCAGGATGAAAAGCGGCGGAAATACTATTATCTGGTGCAGGACTTTGAACTTTCGGTACAGATGACAAAGCCCGAACAGCCGCCGCAGAGTATTGTTCTGGCGCCCGCGTCGGAAAGTACGGAGTCGTCTGCTCCCCCTCTGACCGATAAAATACTCATGATACGTCGTCTCTTGGACTCACGTGAGAAGCTGATCGAAAATCTGGAAGC
The DNA here is from genome assembly GCA_029986195.1 of Methanocorpusculum sp. Taxonomy (GTDB): domain Archaea; phylum Halobacteriota; class Methanomicrobia; order Methanomicrobiales; family Methanocorpusculaceae; genus Methanocorpusculum. Next base: position 8,003 of record DALTYF010000010.1, read on the forward strand.
GGTGGAAAAGGATATCGATGAGATGATGAATGATGTCATTGTCAGCGGCAGGAGTGTGTTCCAGAATAGTGTGGAGTCGGAGATTCTTCTTGCCCTCATCTACTCGCCGCTGACACCGATAGAACTTTCCGATACCATCGGTCACCCGATCCCCGAGGTGACCGGGTCCCTGCGTACACTTGCCACAAAGGGATATGTGGAGTCGGAGGGCGGCCGCTACAGAATCAAGGGGACGCAGAAGGCTGTTGCACTTGCCGCCGGGCCGGTTCTTCCGATGCGAATCTGAGGTTCGGTGCATTTTTTGTTTCTGATACGGGAGTTTCAGGCTCCCCGATGAATTCGGGATTGGCAATTCATTTTCATACCAAAAAAGATTCCGGAAAAAGTTGTACTTTACTCTATGATGCCGCGAAATCCTATCGTGACATCCTGCCCCCGAAAAAAAGAAAATTATCTTCTGCCGCCGACGATCACAACCGTTTTTGCGGTCATCGCGGCAAAAATACCATTGCCCAGAACACCCGGGATGCGGTTGATTGCCGCTTCAAGACCAGCGGGATCGGCAATTGCCCCGAACGCACAATCAATCACATAGTTGCCGTTATCAGAGATAACCGGGCCGTCCTTCTTCTTTACCCCTTCCCGCATCACCGGCTCGCCTCCAAGCTCCCGGAGTTTTTTTGCCACACTGCCGTAGGCAAACGGCAGAACCTCGATGGGCACCGCAGCATCAAGACCCGAAACTTCCTTACCGGAATCGATCACGACGACAAACTGCTTTGCCGCATCCGCCACGACCTTCTCCCGCAGATGTGCCGCACCGCGGCCCTTGATCATCTGTTTTTTGGGATCAACCTGATCCGCACCGTCAATCGCAAGATCAAGCATCGGATGCAGGGTCAGCGTTGTAAGCGGAATCCCGTACTCCTCCGCACGCATCGCCGTCTGGTTTGAAGTGGGGACACCAAGAATACGGAGGCCTTCCGTTTTTATCCGCTCGCCCAGCCGCTCCATTGCAAAGAACACGGTTGAACCGGTTCCCAGACCGACGATCATCCCGTCTTCTACCATATTCGCCGCACGGATGCCGGCATCCTTCTTCGCTGCAACAACAGGATCACTCATACCAAACTCGTATGCGGCCTTCGCATATAAGCACTTGGTGAGAGGGGCGGTACACCCTTGATTCCGGAACATCCCATGATTTGCACGGCCCTGCCCTGCAAATCGCGGGTATCAGGACAGTATGGACAACGCCTGAGAAGAGAACGATGGCAGCGCCCAACGTTTTTTTATCCGGGTCCCTCGTAACACTCTATATTATGCAGAGTGAAACCCCCTCCGGGCGAACGTTGACACTCATTCTCTTCTCAGCTTCGCTTGCAACCTTCATGTCGGCACTTGACGGAACGATTGTCAACATTGCTCTGCCGACCATATCCGCATCGTTTGATCTCACCACCTCATCCGTCGCATGGGTCTCGACGATCTATCTGCTGGTAATGGCCGGATGCCTGCTCATCATCGGAAAAATATCCGATGTAGTCGGATTCAAAAAAATATTCCTGATAGGATTCATACTCTTCACGATTGGATCCTTCACCTGCGGATTTTTGCCGGACTTTACCGGACAGTTTTCCACACTTCTTGCATCCCGGGTACTGCAGGCACTGGGCGGCGCAATGATGACCGTGATCGCACCCGCCATGCTCTCTTACTACCTGCCGGGCGACCGGCGGGCAAAAGGAATGTCGCTTGTTGTCCTTTTTGCTGCGGTCGGCATGGCGCTCGGCCCGACACTCGGCGGATACCTGACCGAATACCTCTCCTGGCACTGGATATTTTTCATCAATGTACCCATCGGCATCTTTGCCGTGCTGCTGGGGTATGCGGCAATCCCGAAATCCGCGGCCGCCACTACGTCCCTGAAAGGTTTTGACAGCATCGGGGCAGTTCTCATCTTTGTCGGACTTGCCGCACTTCTTCTTTACCTTCTCCGAAGGTGTCTCGCTCGGCTGGACCTCAGCTCCTGTCCTTATATCGATCGTACTTGCGGTTCTGGGTCTCGGCGGATTCCTCTGGCGCGAGCTCCATTACACCGACCCCCTCCTTGACCTGAGCCTCTTCACAAGCAGATCCTTTGTCGTGCTCAACGTTGTCTTCGCTCTGCTCTTCTTCACCTTCGCCGGTGCAAACTATCTCCTGCCGTTCTATCTGGAACATGTCCACAACTACAGCGTCTCCTTTTCCGGTCTCATCATCACCGCCATGTCGGTCGGGATGATGATCACCGGAATTCTTGCCGGGCTGATCTACGCAAAACTGAAAGGAAAAATCCGGTACCTTGCGATGACAGGCGTCGCACTGATTGCGCGGCCGGGTTCTTCCTCCTGACACACCTGACACCGATAACTGGTCTTGGTGTGATCATCTCGGCACTTGCCCTCATCGGTCTTGGTCTCGGTCTTACGACAAACCAGCTGACCACCCTCATCATGAACGCCGCCCCTGCATCAAAACAGGGCATGGTCTCAAGTCTCACGGGACTGGAACGGTTCGCTCCGATGACCATCGGTGTTGCGGTATACAACATCATCTTCATGCACGGTATCATGACTGCGGTCCGCAACTCGGGCATCACGGAAAAACCGCCGGGAGATATCGCAGCCGCAATTCTCAGTCACGGATTTGATCTGGCATTTGTGGTCTCGGTCATCCTTGCCGCGGCTCTTTTCCTGCTGTGTATTTTTATCCGGGAAGATCCGGCAGCAGGGGAGTAAATTCCTCCTTTTTTCCTCCTTACAACTGATTATAACCTGTCAGTACATATAGTTCAGAAATGTCAGAAACAATCGCAGATAAAGCGACAGCGGCCGGAGTAGGGCTGCTGATCTTTGTGGTTGCCCTTGCAGCATTCATGTCTGCGCTTGACGGAACCATCGTCAATATTGCAATACCCACCATCTCAGAGGTATTCGATCTTTCCGCATCTTCCGTCAGCTGGGTTGCAACGATTTACCTGCTGGTAATGGCAGGATGTATCCTCATCTGCGGAAAGGTCGCGGATGTTGTGGGATTCAAAAAAGTATTTCTTGCGGGATTTGCTATTTTTACCATTGGATCATTTGCCTGCGGATTTTTCCCGGGGCTTCTGAATTCGTACCCGTCGCTTTTGATCGGTCGTGTGCTGCAGGCACTCGGCGGATCGATGCTGATGGCAATTGCCCCGGCGATGATTACCACCTTCATTCCACCGGAACAGAAAGGAAAGGCAATGGGTATTCTGATGACAATTGCAGCCCTTGGTACTGCCCTGGGGCCGGTTCTCGGAGGATTTCTGACCCAGTATCTTTCCTGGGAATGGATCTTCTACATCAATGTACCGGTAGGAGTTCTTGCACTTGTTCTTGGGGTGAAGGCGATACCGGTACAGAATACAGGCACGGCAACACTCAAAACATTTGACAAGTACGGAGCGGTACTGATTTTCCTTGGTCTTGCAACGCTGCTGTATGGATTTTCCGAAGGACTTACGCTGGGCTGGACAGATCCGGTGATCTTCGGATGCTTTGCGGTTGCTGCAGTTACCCTTGCGGGTTTTATCATCCGTCAGCTGAAGTATTCCGAACCGCTGCTGGATCTCCGGCTCTTTACAAGTCCGAACTTTTTCCTGATGAACCTGACGTTTGTTCTGGTCACGGCAAGTTTTGCCGGTATTAACTATCTGATGCC
>DALTYF010000203.1 GCA_029986195.1 Methanocorpusculum sp.
TTCAGCCCACGATTCGCACGGCAAAGCCGTGCTCACCGCTCCGCGGGAAGACACGGAACAGTTCGTGAACATCACGGAATCCTACATTAACCTGTTTCCGTGGTTTTCTTGGTTATTCCGTGATGTTGAAAATTTCTGTGTGCTCTGTGTTTTCCGTGGGATGCTCAGGAATAAAGGTGCAGCGCCCTTGATACAGGTGCTGCCCGGATCATGAATTTCCAGAAATCCCGTTCGCAGAAAACAGGCCGACAGCTCTCCGGAGAAGATCCGGCGGAACACAAAACAGAAGAAAAAATGTTTTTTGTGCTGGGAAGGCGAAATCCCCCGCAAAAGGAAAACTCTCCCGCATGAATGTATTGCAGGACCGCAAAAGCGGTGAGCAAGGCTGTGCCTTGCGATGTTGAGAATTACCGGCGGCGGTTGTGGGTATTGACCTTGCGGATAATGAATCCGGCAACACGGTTGCGGATGCTCTTACTCTCAATGGTGGTGATCTCGGAAACAACTCTCTTGTTGTCGTCAAAGCTGTTGTTGAAGCTTGCTCCGTGCTGTTCCATAAGGGCAACGCCCATACTCTTGATATAGCTTGGCTTAATTCCCATGCGATATTCCTCAGATGTCTGTATATTTAAGTCGTTCTGATATGATAAGTATTCTGTTTGCCACCTCTTCAGGAGTGGAACCAAGAATACGGATCAGCGGCTCGGCCCCTTTCGTACCACTGTCAATAATCACCAGCGGCACTCCGTCACGGCAGCAGGAAGCAATACCCCAGTCCATGCTGGATATTCCCGGCGGAAACTTCGCCGGATCATACTCGGCAACATCACGCAGGGTTTCCCGGACAACCCCGGCAATCTCTTCAGTATACCGGATACATCCCACCGCGCGGATGTCGGCATCAAACCTGACTACCGTCAGCAGCATACGGACGAGGAGATCATCTGTGCCAAACCCGATTCCGGTCGATCTGACCACGGCAACATCCTTCATGTCGCGGGGATTTTTCACGGCATACGCAAGCGCCACGCCGCCGGAGGGCAGGAGGTAGCGGGGAATGTTCATCACACGACCGTGTGCCTGCTGAAGAGCCTTCAGCACTACGGACTGCTCCTTTGCTGACATGATCACGCAAGCCCGAGCTGATCCCGTACCGCGGAAATCTCGCGAATCGCAATTTCATACATCCGTTCGCGCGGCACCAGTCCATCACCCAGCGCAATCCGGCTGCGATCACAGCCTGCGGCAAAGGATGCGGCCTTGTACTTCTTTGTCACCGTCTTTGGGGTGACCTCCGTAACCTTGCCGCCCTTCACATACGCACATGCAATCACCAGGCCTGACACACTGTCGGCAACCTGCAGACAGATCTCAACTGGTGTTGTGTACTCTCCCGAAAACAGCATATGGTTGTGGCGTCTGATCGGCCCGGCAATCTCGTCACCCACCCCGGCAGCCTTCAGGATGTCGTATCCCGCAGGTCCGTGCCGGGTCATATCCTCACCGATCTCTTCAAAATCAATATCATGCAGAATACCGATTATTTCCCAGAGACGGGCATCCTCCATAAGCTCCTCGGCAAGCCCCTTCATGACAGCGGCGGTCGCGATACAGTGTCCGCGAAGCGAATCCGTCTTCACATGTGCATGCAGAAGGGCAAGCGCCTCATCTTTCTCCATACCTATACTTGCGTTATCAAAACTCATAAAAGCACACACGCCAATTCATATAACTATGAAAGGATGGGTTCTGGATATCATTGTCGGGGTCTCTGCCCTGATCGTATTCGGCATTCTGCTGTTTGCCCTGCCAATGGTCATGCCTGCAGCATACGGATATATTGGCGCATTACTACTGTTTGTCGTGTACCTGACCGTGACCGGTCTGACTATTATTAAGAAAGCAATTGCCTGAAACCTCAGGAAAAAATATTTTTTTATGCTGTTTTGATTCAGCGGGACGCATTCTTCCGGAGTTCCATCTCCTCCAGCGCCCGGTAATCGGTCTTTTCCATCTTGGTACGCGGAAGCGCGGAAACGATCTCGACCGCCGCGGGAATACTCCACCGGTTCAGTCTCCCCACCGCATACTCAATGAGTTTGCGTTCCGCCTCCGCAGGATCCATCTTCCGCTTCAGGGTGACATACAGCTTGATCCGGGTATCATGTTTCCAGGGAATACCAATTGCACAGACCTCCTGCACATCAGGATGCGTCTGCATGACCTCCTCGATCATCATCGGATACACATTATAGCCGTTTACCTTCACCATGCGCTTGTACCGTGAACGGAAACAGATGTCACCGGTCGGGGTGATCTTTACAATATCCCCGGTATGCAGCCAGAGCTTTCCGTCCTCATGCCGCCTGAGAACCGCATCGGTTGCATCCTGATTACGGTAGTACCCGGTCATCACCGCATCGCTTAAGAGACAGAGTTCCCCTTCCGTGCCGTCCGGCAGAACATGTGTGGTTCCCGGCTCAACAGTACAGACCCTGTTTCCCATCAGCGGAATGCCGACGCAGCCTGTCGGAACCGTACGGTAGCCGTCTGCCGTTAAC
>DALTYF010000204.1 GCA_029986195.1 Methanocorpusculum sp.
GTACACATGCACGGACCGGAGCACCACATTCTCGCAGGTGCCGCACTTCTCGCCGCATACCGGAACGCTGGCGGGGAGATCGATCTCCCCGCGGCCCTTGATGAAATGATCCGCCGCGGCTCAATGGTACCGGGCGGGTTCTGCGGGCTTGCAGGGGCCTGCGGTGCTGCGGTCAGTGCAGGAATGTGCTACTCGATTGCAACGAAAACAAATCCGCTGAGTACAGAGTCATGGGGAGAAGCAAATCTTCTGACTGCTGCCTGCCTTACTGCGATCGGGCGGGTCGGAGGGCCGCGCTGCTGCAAACGTGACACGTACCTTGCACTGGAGACAGCCGTCCGATGCATCCGGGAACAGACCGGCATTGCAATAGAGTGGCAAAAACAGCCTCGTTGCGAATTTTCCCCCGAAACCGGGAATGTCTGCGGGAACGCTGCCCGTACTTCCCAAAATAATTTTTTAGTACCTTCCGCGTGTATTTATTGCCTGCGGACAAAATTTTCGGAAGAGCGATGTCACCGATCTTTTCCATAGATAAACTCGGCTTTCCCTTTCAGACGGAGAATCCCTTTCTCTTTTGTGCCCATCACAAAGACGCATATCCGAAAGGAGAAAAGGATCTCGGTCCTGCCGCATCCCTTGCCGGACGAAATCTCGGCAATGACTTCACCGTCCGTAACGGATACCGCATGTATCACGGACACCGTGTTCCGGGATTTCCCGAACACCCGCACTGCGGCTTTGAAACGGTCACGGTTACTCTCCGGGGCTATGTGGATCACTCCGACTCCCTTGGTTCTGCGGGCCGCTACGGCAACGGCGATGTGCAGTGGATGACAGCAGGAAGCGGCTGCCAGCATGCCGAGATGTTTCCCCTGATTCATCAGGATACGGAAAACCCGCTGGAACTCTTTCAGATATGGCTGAATCTGCCCCGGAAAGACAAATTCACCGAACCTGCCTATACGATGTTCTGGTCAGAGGAGATTCCCGGGGTCATCACCGCTGATGCACGCGGGAATGAATGCATTGTGCGTGTCATTGCCGGATCTTTTCAGGGAATGCAGGCACCCAAACCGCCGGCTGCATCATGGGCGGCTGACGCCGCCCATCACGTAAGAATCCTTGTGATCCGCATGAATCCCGATGCGGAGCTTCTTCTCCCCGGCGTATCGGAATCACTCTCGCGCAGTCTCTACTTCTATGACGGTGATGAGATCACCGTCGGCGGCAGCCGGGTTGCACCGTACCACCGCATCAGGCTTGCAGGAGATGCCGATGTCACGATAAAAGCAGGAAGCGGCCGCTGTTTTCTCCTGCTGCTCGAAGGAGAACCAATCTCCGAGCCGGTTGTGCAGTACAGGTCGTTTGTTATGAACAGCGAGCGCGAGATTCAGGAGGCGTTCCGGGACTATCAGAGAACCGGGTTCGGCGGCTGGCCGTGGAGTGTGCCGGATCCGGTCCATGATACGGGTACAGTGCGGTTTGCCCGCTACGCAGACGGTACGACAGAGCAACGCGATCCAAACCTTCCGGTACAGTAAATTCCATCGAAAAAAGATGTATGCAGCGGATCTGAGATGCAGATTCAGCTGTCAATAAACTCTCTGAGTTTTTCCAGAAGGAATGCTTCTGCTTTTTTGACCTCTTCGGGTCTGCCGCGGAATGCAATCAGTTCGCGTTCATCATTGACCATGTTTGCGTAGTTCAGCGGCCGCGTTACACTGACCATCTCCACCTCGAAGTTGAGGGCAATATCCCGGATGATCGTGCGGGGCGTTCCCGGCGGCACGACCAGATCCACTTCTTCTGTTTCCGTCATATCAGATTACCTTCCAATTTTCTGACGTTTGGCCATAATACATTTTCCCCCGCGGACGCCGCCAATCGGACACTTCGGGTGACCGAGACTGTTCATGCATCTGCCCATCAGTGCTGCACCGCGGGCCAGTCCGTCGTCCACAAATACCAGATGATTTATGGGTTCGTCATAGAGGCCGCGTTCGGTAACACCGTCCAGAATGTACTGCGGTTTGTTGCCGGAGATGATGGCACGACCGGTAAATCCGATGGAACTGTTCGGCGGGAGGAGGCCGCGTTCGCTGCAGAGGTCGATGATTTTGAGTGCAACGGCAGCACACAGCCGGTCAATTACTTCGCGGATAACGTCTTTGCCTTCGTTCTTTGCAAGTTCGGCACCGATTGCCTCAAGCTCCGGGATTTTATCGCCGTCGTGTCCGGCGTCGACACCAAGAAGATAGATGCCGGATGCTTTTGCGACATCTGCACAGACCGGGACTTTGCCGAAGTGTTTGCGGTCGGCGGGAACTTCGGTGATGTCAAGGAGGGCAAGGCACCGTTCCACATAGGGCATTGCTTTTTTGGTTGCGCGGTTTGCCGCAGGCCGGCAGCTCTCGCCAAAGAGGTCCAGTGCGGTTCCTTTTTTCTTGTCCACAAGGCCCGTACCCCGGATAATGGCGTCAGGGATAGCACCGGCGAGACCGCAGAAGTTACCGATGGTTTTGGCAAACGGACTTTCGGCG
>DALTYF010000205.1 GCA_029986195.1 Methanocorpusculum sp.
GTACATAACCTCCAGCCGATTAAGGTTGTTCCCTACAAGACTTCACCACCCGAAGCGCACAAAATTATTGTGGAAGATATTGTTGCGGATTTTGGTGATTCTGCTCATGTGATGGTATTGGGACGGACAAATTATGACATTGAACCACAGGGTTCCTGTGCATTTGGTGACGGATTTTCCCTGAAAAAAGTCCGGACCGCAGGTTCTGATACGCAGACGCTGGTCATCTCTGAAAAATACCCTCATCTCGTTCTGGGATTTCTCACGGTTCATCGTTCCAAAGGGTTGGAGGCAGACAATGTTATCATTCTGAATCTGGAAAACAGGCGATTGGGTTTTCCCAATAAGATTGTGGATGATCCGATCCTTGAATTAGTGCTAACTCAGAAAGACGGGTATCTGTATGGGGAAGAGCGGCGTTTGTTTTATGTTGCGCTTACCAGAACACGAAATAATGTGTATCTTCCGGTCCCCCAGAGGAAATCCCTGATATCAGTATTTGTACCGGAACTGATATATCTGGACCCTGAGAATGTTTCCTATCCAACGGAGTATTCTTTGGCAAAAATGGATGCCGTGTTGTGTCCAAAATGTGGTGCCGCGATGGTCAAGCGGCATGGTAAGTACGGCTGGTTCTATGGATGCAGCCGATATCCTGACTGCCGGGGATGCGGTCTCTCTCCTACAATGGTTCCGGAATAAAACGGACATAAATCATTCGTTTTTAGGTACTTTTTTCCCAAACTATTTCTATGAGATTTAATACACACTATGATACACTATGTCCCCCCGTCTTGTCTCCGAATTACGCAGCCGGTTTGCCGCGTCCGGCATGACCGGGGATCTCGTCCGCGACTTTCAGAATGAAGTGATGGAGTTCTATGAAACCAAAGGGCGGCACGATATGGAGTGGCGGCACAACTTCGATCCGTACCGCATTGTGGTCTCGGAAGTGATGTTACAGCAGACCCAGGTACCGCGGGTTGCGGTGATGTATCCGCCGTTCATCGAAAAGTTTCCGGACTTCGCCGCACTTGCCGCTGCCCCGCAGGCAGAACTTCTCGCCGCATGGCAGGGTATGGGATACAACCGGCGTGCACTGAATCTTCAGAAACTCGCCGTTACAATCACGCATGAGTTCGGCGGGGTTCTGCCAGAGGACCCGGGAGCGCTTGTAGCGCTTCCGGGAATCGGCCCTGCCACCTCCTGGTCCATTGCGGCATTTGCCTTCCACCGGCCGGTCGTCTTCATTGAGACCAACATCCGCCGCGTGTTCATTCATTACTTCTTCTCCGATACCGCCGTGGTGGATGACCGCGACCTCCTCCCGCTGGTGAAAGCCTGCCTTCTGCCGGGCAGATCCCGTGAGTGGTACTGGGCACTGATGGATCTGGGCACCGCTCTGAAAACATCCGTCCCCAACCCCAACCGGAGAAGCCGCCAGTATGTGAAACAGTCGGCATTCGCAGGCTCCGACCGGCAGATTCGCGGAGCCCTGCTTCGTCTGCTGCTTGCCGGAGATTCCGGAGACTCTGAAAGTCTGGCAAAAGCGATCGGGGCATCCCAGGACAGGGTTGCGGGCATACTGGAGGAGATGTGCCGCGAAGGATTCTTTGTGCAGGAAGCGGGCGGCAGATACCGCGTATCATGAGAGGGACCCTTCTCCCTCCGCTCACAGAAATGACGTCAGACTATATCCCAGAATAATCAGAATACAGACCGGCACAAAATACCGGATCATATACAAAAAGATCCTGCCCTGTTTGAATCGGGAATGTAACTTAATCTCATCCAGAATAACCTCGGGTTTCAGGAAATAGCCCACCAGCAGACAGGTGCACAACGCAACAATCGGCAGAATAATCGTCCCGCTGACAAAATCAAAAATCTCCAGCAGCTTCATACCGCCAAGATCGATCCAGCCCAGTACCCCGTATCCCAGAACAATCGGGATTGCAATCACCAGCGTATAGAGTGTCATCAGAACAACACCCTTCGTCCGGGACACCCCGAATTTATCCTTCAGCGCTGAAACCATAACCTCCAGAGCACAGATGTTCGATGTCAGCGCTGCAAACGTCAGCAGAACAAAAAACGCCGCTCCCATATACAAACCAAACGGCATATACGTAAACACCATCGGCAGCGACTCAAACATACTCCCTGAACTGAGCACCATCGGATTTCCGTCGGTAACAATGTAACTTGCCGGAATAATCAGCGAACCCGCAATAAACGCCACAAACAACGTAAAAAACCCGGCGACCCATGACGAGTTCACCAGATCCACCTTCTTACTCAGGTATGACCCGAACGTCAGCATAATCCCGAATCCCAGGGACAGAGAATAAAATACCTGCCCGAGAGCCGCGAGAATTCCCTCCCCGCTCACATGGGAAAAGTCAGGATACAGATAATAATGCATCCCCTCCAGAGCATTCGGCAGAGTCAGACAGTACGCAGCAAGAATAACCAGGAGAACAACCTCAATCGGCATCAGAACTTTACAGGCACGCTCCACTCCGT
>DALTYF010000206.1 GCA_029986195.1 Methanocorpusculum sp.
ATGCTCCCGGTAGATCATATTGGAAAAGCCCACCCGCTCGCCGTCCCGCACCGCAATCCCCGACGGCTCACCGAAGTACACATCCCCGATCAGCTCCCGCACGACCATGATGTCAATACCATTCGCCACAATATCGGGCCGCAGATAACAGGCATCCACAAGTTCCGGGAACAACTTCGCAGGCCGGAGATTTGCAAACGCCCCGGCAGCTTTCCGCAGAGCCAGTAGTCCCTTCTCGGGACGGATGGCCGGATCAAGCGTATCCCACTTCGGACCTCCCACCGCACCGAACAGAACTGCATCGGCATTCATGCAGACTCTCTCCGTCTCCGGCGGGAACGGTGACCCGGACGCATCAATCGCCGCTCCGCCGAAGTTTGCATACCGCAGATCAAACGTGTGGCCGAACTTTTTCCCGACAACACCCAGAACCTTCACGGCCTCCGCAACCACCTCCGGGCCGATACCGTCGCCCGGAAGAACCGCAAGCGTGTATCTCCCCATCTTATTCAGCCTCGATCTGTTTCTTCACATACCCGATCAGACCGCCCGCATCCAAAATCTCCTGCATGAACGCAGGAACCGGAGGACAGGTGATCACGATGCCTTCGGCGGTCGTAATCGTCCCCTTCTTCGTATCAATTATCAGCTCCTCGCCGTCGGCAATCTTTTGGTAGTCGTCGCCGACCTCCAGCAGGATCAATCCCGTATTGAACGCATTGCGGTAGAAAATCCGCGCAAAGCTGTGGGCGATCACAACCGGAATACCGGCCCCTTGAATCGCAACCGGAGCATGCTCGCGGGACGACCCGCAGCCGAAGTTCTCTCCCGCCACCAGAAAATCACCCTTCGTAACACGGGATATCCAGTTCTCCGCAAGACCCGACATACAGTTTTTGCCAAGCTCGGCCTCATCGGTTGTCACCAGAAACCGTGCCGGAATAATTGCATCCGTATCAATATTCGCCCCGACCACATGGGCTTTACCTGTATACTCCATGTTTACAGACTCCTTGGGTCGGTAACCCGGCCCGTCACCGCGGATGCCGCAGCAACCGCAGGATTCGACAGAATAACCTCGGACTCCAGCGCCCCCATCCGTCCCCGGAAGTTCCGGTTCGTCGTGGAGATCGCCCGCTCACCTTTCGCCAGAATCCCCATGTGGCCGCCGAGACACGGACCGCAGGTCGGCGGCGAAATAATCGCGCCGGCATCGATGAACACCTGCATCAGCCCCTCGCGGACACAGTCCCGCCAGACACGAGGCGTTGCCGGAATAATAATACAGCGGACATGCCGGTCCACCTTCCTGCCCCGCAGAATTTCTGCGGCCTGCCGCATATCCTCAATCCTTCCGTTCGTACAACTGCCGATAACCGCCTGATCGATTCGAATCTCGCCGACTTCATCCACCCCTTTCACATTCTCCGGCAGATGCGGCAGAGCAACCTGCGGCGCCATGCCCTTCAGATCCAGATCCACCTCCGACTCATAGACCGCAAACTTATCCGGCTTGATCTCCGTATCATCCCGCGCTCCTGCGGACCGCCGCGTATATTTCAGCGTCTTTTTGTCCGCCGGGAAAAGGCCTGCCTTGCCGCCCGCCTCGATTGCCATATTGGCAATCGTTAACCGGCTCTCAACCGACATCTTCTCAACACCCGACCCGCCGAACTCAAGAGCCTTGTAGAGAGCACCGGAGACACCGATCGTTCCGATCAGTTTCAGAATAACATCCTTGCCCTGCACATATTTTCCCATCTTGCCGTGGACACCCACGCGGATACTCGGCGGAACCTTGAACCAGTTCTCGCCGAGAACCATGCCGGCCGCAATATCGGTCGAGCCCATGCCGGTCGAAAATGCGCCGAGTCCTCCGTAGGTACAGGTATGGCTGTCTGCGCCGATCACGAGGTCCCAGGGGCCGACGAGGCCCTCCTCCGGGAGGAGGGCGTGTTCAATACCGCAGCTGCCGCCTTCATAATAGTGGGTGAGACCCATCTCCTCGGCAAACCGGCGGGTAACCGCCACCTGCTCGGCGGAGTCGATGTCCTTATTCGGGGTAAAATGGTCGCAGACAAAGACCACTTTGTCCTTGTCAAAGACCTTTGTTGCCCCCATCTCACGGAACGATTTGATGGCCAAAGGAGCGGTGATGTCGTTTGCGAGCACGAGCGAGAGTTTGCATCTGACGATCTGGCCGGGGCCGGTGATCTTCTGGTCGGTGTGTGCCTGCAGGATTTGATTTTTTCTGCGATGGTTCTATGCATGTTTTTCCTCCACTTTCTTTGCAAGACGGTTGAGTGCGTTCACGTAGGCTTTGCCTGCGGCGACCAGAATATCCGGGTCGGATCCTCTGCCGATGGCGGAGTAGCTGTTCCGCCGCAGTCTGACGGTCACCTCGCCCTGAGCATCCGTTCCGCCCGTAATTGCGTTGACGGAGAACTGCTCAAGGTCGGGTCTGCATCCAGCGATGGTGCCGATCGTGTTGAAGACCGCGTCAATTGGTCCAACACA
>DALTYF010000207.1 GCA_029986195.1 Methanocorpusculum sp.
GTCGGTCTTTCAGCGCAACAAATCCCGCCGAACTGCGGGAAATCCCCTGCTCCCGGGAAATATCCGCACCGTAGTCCAGCGTACACTCCACCGGACAGGAATGTCCGCGCTTCTGAATCCCGGTCAGAACCATGCGGATATCCGTAAAAACCGGGGCACCTGCCGCAACCCCAGCAAGACCCGCAGAAACTGGATCATTCTCAAACCGCAGCAGATCCGCCATCGCCCAGTCGCCCACCGCAATCGAACATCGCTGACGAATCCGATCCTCAGGCGTCGCATTCCCGATCATCTCCCGCGCAAGGCTTCTGCTGCGCGACGAAATCGAAAATCCTTCCGGCGTATCAGCGCCGATATCAGTATACGTACTTTCTGTGGTAACCCCGGGGTGTAATAATTTCCTTTGACATCTCCGTTATCCTCCCAGAACCTGGTTTCCTCGCCGCCGATAATCAGAATCGAATGCATATCAACCAGCTCATCATTTTCTCCAAGCGATGCAAGCGTCACGCAGAACGTCTCCTCGCCGTCGCGGAACACATTCCTCACCACACCGACCGGCGTCTCCGGGGAACGGTACTGCAGCGCAATACCGATAGCCTTCCCCAGATTCAGCGGCCTGCCGCGGCTCTTTGGATTGTACAGCGCAACCGGAACACCCATCTGAAACGCCAGATGCAGACGTTTTTCAATCGTCTCCCACGGCGTCAGCAGATCCGACAGGCTCAGCGTCACATAATCGCCCGAAAGCGGCGACCCGAGGACGCCGCCGCAGTTGCCGCGGTCACGCCCGGAAGCACCTCGACATCCGTCTCCGGAAACTCATGCTCCACCACCTCAAGCACAATACTTGCCATACCGTACACACCCGCATCGCCGCCGGTGATCATCGCAACATTGCAGTCCGCCGCAAGACGGGCAGCCTCTTTTGCACGGTCAACCTCTTTACCCATCGAACTGCGAATGACCTGCTTGTTTGCAAGCAGCACCCCCAGTTTATCCAGATAAAACGCATTGCCAATCACAACATCCGCAGCGGCAATTGCCTTCATTGCAGCCGGAGTCAGCTGCTGCAGGCTGCCCGGTTCAGAGCTTACTATCCAAAGAGTTCCCATGATTATTTTCCTATGGCAATCGTGACGCGGCCATAGACGGTCTTGTTCAGAATCAGTGTGCCCGACTTCGCGAGCGCCAGAGCACACGGCTCTGCAACGCCCGACAGACCCAGCATCCCTGCACGGGACGGGGTCTTTGGCACCTGTGCATTAATAGTATCATCATCCAGAAAGATGAGATTGCCGGATAAGGACCTGATCGCCTCATGCAGCCCTTCTTCATGAAACTTCTTCACCGTCGTTGCATACATCGTTATCTCATCCTGCGAAATCCCTGCCGCCGCACAGGCCGCAGCAATTGCCGAGAGAATCTCTTCGGCGGTTGTACCCAGGCGGCATCCGACGCCTGCCACATACGGTGAATCGTTCACCAGCACCGATACGCCCGGATTTGCAACCACGATGTGCGGCGGATTAACCCGCACAACCGGCACATCGCCGTCAAGAACCGCACCGTTCACCTCGCGGGTCGAAGACCGGTTCACGACAACGAGACCGCCCGCACGGGCGGTCTCCTCCACCGAAGGCCGTCCCTTCGTTTCCGTCGCCGTCGAGATCACCGGCTCAATACCAAGCGCCGCAAGGCTCCGGGCGCAGACATTTCCCCCGTGATGACCGCCGAGCACCGGAACCGCATACCGGAGATCCGGCGTAACCACAACCACCGCAGGATCATGCCACTTATCGGAAAGATGCGGAGCACAGCCGCGAACCGCAATCCCAGCCGACATCACCGCAACAATCACCTCAGCGTTCCCGTAGAGATCCGCAAACACGTGATCCGAGTACGGCACCAGCTCCGCATCCAGAAACGTGGCAACTTTCTCCCCTTCGGCACGGAACCGGTCCAGAACAACAACAGTAGTCTTCATCCGTAGAGATGCGAGTTTGTGTAGGCTGCTTTGATTCCTGCAACCACATCACCGACGATGATAAGTGCCGACCGCTCAATCCCTGCCGCATGCACTTTGCCGGCAATATCTGCGATCGTTCCGCGGATAATCTGCTGGTCCGGCCACGAGGCATGATACACTACCGCGACCGGCGTATCCGGGCTGCGGCGGAGCTTCTTCATCACCGCATCGATGTGACCGGTGGAAAGAAAGATCACCATCGTTGTCCCGTGTGCCGACAGCTCCGCAAGCTGATCCGAATCAAGCGTCTCCCCCGCCGACCGGGTAACAATCACCCCGACTCGGATACCCCGCGAAGCGTGTACTCGGTCTGCAGCGCAGCCGCAGCGCCGAACATGGAAGAAACGCCCGGCACAATCTCCGCATGAATACCGTCCTCTTCAAGGGGTGCAATCTGCTCCACAATTGATCCGTAAATCGCCAGGTCTCCCGAGTGCAGCCGCACCACAACCTTCCCCGCACGCACATTCTCTGCAAT
>DALTYF010000208.1 GCA_029986195.1 Methanocorpusculum sp.
ACCGCGGGTTCCCGCCGGGCGACGCACGCAGATGCCGCGCCGATCTCGGCGGTGCACGTCCCGGCTATCTCGGTCATGAATATGAAATGGGTCTTGTGCGCTACATCGCCTACGGCCTCGAACAGACCGATCACATGACCGCAGAAGAACTCAGAGCAGCAGCCGGTCAGGAGATGCCGACGCCGGAAGCGCTTGACATCGATATTCTGGAATCCCTTATGAAGGAGGAATAAACACCATGGCAAAAGTATTCATCTATCCGGCAACCAGCCTCATCTTATCCGATCTCGTGGCACGCTTCGGCCATCAGCCGCTCGGATCGGCAATCTCGATACGCGAACACATCCAGACTCCGGGCTTTGACTCCCCGCCGATTCAGATGACCTCGGAAGACCCGCAGAAAGGTCTCAAGTGGGCCGCCGTTGAAGTGCCGTCCGGCATCCGGGGACGCATGTCCCTCTACGGCCCGCTGGTTGAGGAGGCGGAAGCTGCGATCATCATCGACGAACCCGATCTCGCCTTCGGCTGCATGGGCTGTGCACGAACTAACGAACTCCTTGCCTTCATGCTCCGCGAAAAGGACATCCCGCGGCTTGAACTCCGCTATCCGGCATCAAAGGAGGAAGGGGTCACGTTTGTTGCATCGATCAAAGAGTTCCTGAAAAATCTGGAGGTACAAGCATGAGCGAACAGCCGGTTCGAATCGCCCAGATCACCTGCGGCGCAGAGTACAGCGGAATCCAGAACGAAATAACCACCGCCGCGGAAACCGTCGGCGGCAAGATGTTCTACCCCGACGTTGCATTAAAAGACGTCAAACGTGCCTACAAGGACTTTGGTCTGCCGGTCAAAAGCCCGGACCTGAAACTTGCCATCGCCCGAGCGCAGGCCATCGTTGAAGGCCGCATCGAAGCAGACGGTATCTTCATTGCAAGCTGTTTCCGCTGTGCGGAAGCAGCAATTGTCCGAAACGAACTCCGCCGTTATATCGTGGAAAACTCCCGCATTCCGGTGGTGTCCTACTCCTTCAACGAGCGGACGGGGTCGTCCACTCTTCTCACAAGACTCGAAGCCCTGACCACCATCGCCCGCAGACGCAGCCTCATGGCACGCGAGGTGCAGGTCGGAACAACCATGGGCGTTGACTCCGGGTCCTCGACCACGAAGTGCATCATCATGCAGGACGACGAAATTGTCGGTACCGGCTGGAGACCGACCACCGAGGTGCTCAAGAGCGCCGACGAAGTCGTCGCTCTGGCGCTTGAAGAGTCCGGCCTCAAAATCTCCGACATTGAAGCCATCGGCACCACTGGATACGGCAGGTTCCTTGTCGGCAAACACCTGAACGCCGACCTTGTGCAGGAGGAGCTGACGGTCAACTCGAAGGGTGCCGTCTATCTTGCCGGTGCACAGAAAGGGTTTGCCACCGTGATTGATATCGGCGGTATGGACAACAAAGCCATCAGCGTCAACGACGGCATTCCGGGATCCTTTACGATGGGCGGCATCTGTGCCGGAGCGTCCGGCAGATTCCTTGAGATGACCGCAAAGCGTCTCGGCGTTGACATCACCGAGCTTGGTGCCCTTTCCATGAAGAGCGAAGGAGGCGAGGATGTGCCGATGAACAGTTACTGTATCGTGTTCGGCACCCAGTCGCTGGTGAACGCCCTCGCCGCAGGATACAAGCGTGAGGATGTGGCGGCAGCCGCCTGTCACAGCGTTGCCCAGCAGGTGTACGAGCAGCAGCTGCAGGAGGTTGACATCAAAGAGCCGGTTATCATGGTGGGCGGTTCGTCCCTGATTCAGGGACTTGTCCGCGCCATGGGCCGCATGCTCAACACCGAGGTCGTTGTTCCGCACCACTCGCAGTACATCGGCGCAACGGGCGGGGCACTTCTTGCTTCCGGTTTCATTGTCCAGAAAAAGGAGGCGTAGATGGCAGGCTTAGACTACTTCGCGGTTGAGTCCACGGAGGATGGTGCCGACAACTACAACAAAATCGCAACAACCGTTCTGCAAGATCATAACCTGCTCTCGATTGTGGAAGGGCTGCACCTCTACATCGACCCCGAGTATCCGCTGTTTGTGGCGACCGGTCTGATCCGTCCGCCGCGTGCGGCTATCCGGGTGTCGGATGTGGGCAACGTGCTGGTGCAGGACGGTAAGGCAACGATTGCAGTCGGTGACGAGACCTATCTTGCCGCGATGCTGAAAATGCTCTGGAACCGGCTCGGTCACGACAACGTGGACCAGCCCGACCGGTTCACGGTGATCATCAGCAACGTGGAGATTCCAGAAGACCTCGAGAACTGGATCGTCATCGATCCGGCGGAGTCGCTGTTTAAGGATCTGATCTATGCAATCCAGGTGATTGCACCGGAAGGTTTCAAGGTCCGCCGCGAAAATTACGGGTCTGATCGTTTCTCCTATGCGGCAAGCGAGAACACGCTTCCGGCAGAGGATGCTGACCGGATTATTGCTGACCGGTTCACGCTTATGG
>DALTYF010000209.1 GCA_029986195.1 Methanocorpusculum sp.
GTCCGAGTGTCCCAAGCAGTACATACAATCCGACCGGAATCACCCCATACCGTTCCATTACGGCTGCGGCAAGCAGCAGGAAAAAATTCTGCATCGTAAACGGAATCATCAGAACCGGCACGGAAATCCATCCGCCGACCGCAATGAGGGCTACAAAGATCGCTGATGCGGCGAGTAGTCGCGCCCGTTTTTCATCCCCATACATAATTGTAAACTATTTATTTCTCACTGGTAAACAATAAGGGTGCTGGTTGGGAATGGAACTGATAACGGCATGCAAAGAAAAAGTCCTCAAAGGCGCAATGCTGACGCGGGATGAGGCTCTGCTTCTTGCAGAGGAAGATATAAACCCGCTTGCCGCCGCAGCGGATGAGATACGCAGACGGTTTTGCGGAAACTCATTTGATCTCTGTACCATCATTAACGGCAAAAGCGGCGGATGCACCGAGGACTGTATCTACTGTGCCCAGTCGGTACATCACACTGCCGCGATCGCTCCGTCTCCAGTCGCAGACATCAGCCGGCACCTTCCGCTGATCGCCGGAAATATTTCTGCCGGAGCAGCCCGCTGCGGGATTGTCACCGCCGGGAGAACGCTGACCGGTGAGGAGCTCACCCTACTGGTGAAACAGTACCGCCTGCTTCACCAGGCATGCGACGTTTCGTTATGTGCCTCGCACGGCCTTTTAACGGAGCAGCAGCTTTCGCGTCTCAAAGATACCGGCGTTGTCCGGTATCATGCGAATCTGGAAACATCCCGCAGATATTTTCCGCAGATCTGTACGACCCACACCTACGATGACAAGATTGCGGTGATCAAAGCGGCGCAGCGTGCCGGCGTTGCGGTATGCAGCGACGGTATCTTTGGTATCGGCGAGACCATGGAGGATCGTATCGATATGGCACTGGAACTCCGGGCGCTTGGTATTCGTTCGGTTCCGATCAATATTCTCAATCCCATCCCCGGCACACCGCTTGCGGATGCTGTCCCCCTTTCCCTTTCCGAGGTGAAGAGGATCGTTGCCCTCTACCGGTTTCTTCTGCCGGATGCGGCCCTCCGGCTTGCGGGGGGACGCGGGCTGCTGCCGGACCGCGGGCGTGAGCTGTTCCTCTCCGGCGCAAATGCCGCAATCTCCGGCGATATGCTGACGACTGCGGGTGTTTCTCTGCGGGATGATCAGGAAATGATTCGTGATCTCGGTTTTGTCACCGGCCGGATCTGTTTGGAGTAGCCGCAGACTGCACGTAACTTCCGAACAAAAAAGAATGTGATTAGAGCATGAAGCAGTCGCCCGCAATCACGCGTTCGACCTCGCCGCCATCGCGGTGTACCAGCAGTGCCCCATGCTCATCGATATCGATTGCTTCGCCCTCGAAACTCTCCTTCATCGTCCGGATGCGGACGCGGCGGTGCAGGGTGTAGGACAGGCTGCGCCATTCGCGGAACAGCGGTTCCGTCTCGCCCATCAGCACCATCTGATACCGGCGCTCAAACTCTTTGAGGAACTTTGCGAAGAACTGCGCCCGCTCCACTTCGTGACCGAGCTCGTCGGAGATGGAGGTGACAAGTTTTGAGATGTTCGGCATCGTCCGCTCGACCGAGACGTTCACATCGATGCCGACACCGATCAGACAGTACCGGAGAATATCTTCATCCGCCGACAGCTCAAGGGTCATACCCGCAACTTTTTTGTCGCCGATGAACACATCGTTCGGCCACTTGATCAGAGCCGAGAGTCCGAACTCATGGCGGATTGCCCGGGCAAGGGCAAGGGATCCTGCCATCATGATACTGAAGGTCTGATCGACGTTGAGCTTTGGCATGACCACAATTGTTGCCCAGATGCCTCCTTCCGGACTCATCCAGACGCGGTTCATCCTGCCGATGCCGCCGGTCTGCTGTTCTGCGATCAGCACGGTTCCCGGCTGCACCTCATCGCCGACTTCATGCAGCATCTGGCGTGCAAGTGCATTTGTGGAGGGAACCTGCTCAAAGTGGTGCATCTCCTGACCGATGGTCTGCGTCTTGAGGAACCGCTTGACTTCGTAGGGAAGCAGAAGCCAGGTCCGTTTCTGGAGTGCGTAGCCTGTCTTCGGCGATGCATCAATGCAGTAGCCGACCTCACGGAGCAGGTTCACATATTTCCATACGGCGGTACGGGTAATCCCAAGGCGTTCGCTGATAACCTCTCCGGGCACCGGCTTGCCGATGCCTGCCTCGTCAAGGATCCGCAGAACATCAAATATTGTCTGTGTCATGACCACTCCGTCCCGGATTTTTTGTCCGGAACATCTATACCCTCAATCTTCGGCATAGACCCTGAAGAAGATTTCGCTCAGGGAAGCTTTACTGCACAAGTTTGAAACGCCTCTCGTATGGCAGGATCAAAAATTTTCCGCAGAAAAATACTTTGACTTTGGTTATTCCAAGCAAACCTACGTACAGAAGAATTCCGAATAATCCAATCAAAATCCGATCAGACATTCTAAACA
>DALTYF010000210.1 GCA_029986195.1 Methanocorpusculum sp.
TTATCAACTTTCCATTCATACTTCGTTACATTGTTTGGGGCACCAGTTACTGTAAATATGACCGGATCATCTGCTTTGGGTGATGCAGAATCTACAGTAATATCCAATGCCGCACTCACCACTCCCACGCATCCGATTACCAGCCCGATCACCAGAAGCAGCACGAGAAGTTTTCGCATCTCCCGCACCTCACACAATGCCGAGCACCACAAGGATGATCGCAACCACGACGAGACCGAGAATGCCGCAGCCTGCCGCAGCACCGCCGCGCATATCAAGAGCAGCACCGAATCCCTTAATCGTTGCAACCAGTGACCAGACCGCCGCAATCAGAATACCAAATCCCGGAATCCAGCCGACCGCCGCATAAGGCAGAGTACTCCGCATCACGACTGCCATCGTCTCGCCAATCTCCGCGTCCTCTCCGAACACCTTGGCAAAGACGCCGGAAAGCACCCCCTGAATCAGGATAAACACAATCCACAGAATGAGTAACACCAGGATCAGCATCACCATCGCCATCATATTACTCTGCAGCGCTCCGAGAATCGGGAAGTCCGCGGTTGTAATCGGCAGAACCTTCGGCAGCACAAATGCAAGCATCGCACAATAGATACTTTGGTCGTTTTGGGATAAAATCGGCAGAACCTTCGGCAGCACAAATGCAAGCATCACCACCGAAATAACCGCCCAGACAACTCCCGCAATCAGGAACAGCCCGACTGCATCACGCGGACTCTCGCGGCCGTAGTACGCAAACGCATCCGCGGGCCGGGTCAGGAACCCGGCAATACTGCCCTCGTACGGCTTTTTCGCCTTCGGCTGCTTCGGCGCACGCTCGCGCTTGGGCGGCCGCTCCCGCCGTTCCTTCGTACGGCGCTCACGCGGCTCGTCATACTCATCAGCATCACGCCGGGACCGCTTCTCCCGCTTCGCCTTTCCTTTCCGCTGACGCGGCGCATCGCTGCCCCCGCCGCCGAACATATCCGGAACCGACGGCTCCGCCATCGCTCCCGCCGCAGCAGCCGCACCGGCAGCCCCCGTCTCCCCCAGAGGCTTGCCGCACATCGCACAGAAATGATCATCCGGATGATTCCGCGCTCCGCAGACCGTACAGTACTTCACCGGCGCATTTCCCCGCGCCGGAGGCGACACCGTCGTCACCGAGTACTGCGCAGCAGCCGCACCACCGAACATATCCGGCTGTTCGGGAGGAATAATCTCCTCAAACTTTGCAATCCACATCTCCCGCAGATCCATCGACGGGAAGATCAGATGCATCTCCTTCTCTCCCTCACGGGAAGCAATCATCAAACCGATTCCCGGCTCTCCGAGTTCTCCTGCAATGCGGACCGCTTTCTTCAGCGTATTCACCGCGAACTCACCCGCAATTGCAAGCATACCGTTCGTATTACCCATCAGCACAAAACGCGTATTCGTCAGATACGCAGTAAACGACGAACGCTTCACCCGCACGCCCGGAGACGACATATACGTCTTCTCTCCCGGCTGCAGCGTAAGCATTTGCGGCGGCTGGGAAGCCTGCGGAGCCCCGTAGCCCATACCGCCGCCCATCGGCGGCGCAGCAGACTGCGGCATCATCGGAGGAACCTGCGGCATCACATGTGCCGGCAGCTTCGCTGACAGCTGAACCATCCATGCCTCGCGGGAACCCGGAGACGGAAACGTCAGAATCATCTGTTTCACCCCGGTCTGTGATCCGATCGTCAGCGCAACCGACGGCTCGCCCGACTCACTCTCCATCCGGGATGCATCCATCAGCTCCGCAATGGCAAACTCCCTGCCGATCTGGCCGGAAGCATTCTGAAGAATCAAACGGAGATTCGTCAGATACAGCGTATAATAGGTACGTTTGATCCGGACACCCGCAGTTTTCAGAATCTCCATCTCACCCGGAGAATATACCGGAGACTGGGGTGACGACGCTGCCGCCGGTGCAGCGCGGCGCACAGGTGCGGGCTGTGATGCGGGAACCGCAAAGGGCTTGTCCCCGATAGCTTTTCGGATCTGATCCACCCAGGCCTGCTGCTCGCCCGCCTTGAAGATATCCCCTACCGGAAACGACCAGACCATCTCTTTTCTGCCGTTCGGAGTTGACAAAACAATTTTCAGACCCGGCTCGTTACTCGGAAGCGTGATCGGGTCCGCACCCACAATATTCGTGATTTTAAACTCGCGGGGGGCTGTTCCGCCTTCAATAATCAGCCGTTCACTGGTAAGAGTACCCGTGTACTGCTGGGTTTTCACCATGACCGGCGAAGAATAGTATCGAACCTCGCCTTCATGCATCTCTACGGAAGACATAATATATTTATTACCTATTGCTGCCCTGAGGTTATAAAAATCTGTCAAACCGTTTGAACTACCCTCATACAAGGATTTAATAGGATTTGCGATGCATTTTCTTCTATATGACTGAAACTGAAAGCCCGATTGGAGGGGACATCTTCAAATCCCTTTTTCTCAAAGG
>DALTYF010000011.1 GCA_029986195.1 Methanocorpusculum sp.
TGTTCGGTAAGATACCGGATCTGTTTATCTTTTTCTTCGATGATCTCACGCTGGTAGGTAATACACTGTTCCAGATATTTCCGAAGCTCGTCGATTCTTTCCTGCTGCAATGCAATGAGCTGGTCTGTCTGTTCCCCGTGATGTACTCTGATGTTTTCCTTGTTCCCGTCTATGGACATCCAGTACTCCAGAGCGGCACGAATGAACTGGATCTTTGTTTCTGATCGTCCCTTCATGTACTCATTGAACTTCTGAAGGAACTCGGCACCGAGCCGTAAGTTTATTTGATCCGGGGGACGTCTCCGGGTACTGCCCACCATTAGGTTACAAGTTTCCCAATGGATAGGTATAAGTATATGGATAGTCAATAGATATAATTTGCATAGTCAAAAGATAGTCATTCGCTACGAACGTCTGTTGCTGAGCATTCCGGAATAATTCCTGATGGAGAGGTATTGCGGAGAAAAACCGGTGAATCTCGGGATTTTTCGTATACTCTCTGGTGACAGAACAAAGTCTGCCTGACAGAGGATACATGTATTTCCGCGAACTGGTGCGTATACCCCATACGCCGCCAGTATCAAACATGAATGGGGAGTCATGTTTTCCGTCGGATAATTTTGGCCAACAGATTCGTTTTTCTGTTGGACAGACTTTCTGATATCACGGGATAATTTTTCGGGATTTCGCTGCCTGCAGGTCTTCGCAGGTTGTACGGATGAGACACTCCAGACGTTTTTGATCCGTAAACTCCGTGATGAGAAAACATCTGGTTTTGGATCCTTCATAGGGAAACGCGGTCTCTGCATCCGGCATCAGCTGTTTTCCGCCTTCCGTAATTTTTACCAGCAGCATGTTATCACAGATGCAGGCACAGTACACGCCGTCACAGTAAATCCCGTACTCACCGAACATTTTCCGGTACCGGATACTGCCTGCCCCGTCAATCATATCACAAACATAGCGGACAAACTCTTCCGTTGAAGCCATACCGTTTTGTTGGTGCCGGTTGCATATAACTCCTGCACCGTGTGGAGTGAAAATGCGCATCGCACGGGATGCAAAAAATTATCTTTTTCAAAGAATCAGGCGGGTCAGGTTAGGATCAAAACCATGCCCCAGCAGGTCCCCAGAACAATGAGAATCAGAAGCAAAAATTCTTTCCAGCTGGTTTTTTCCGGCATATGTTCCTGAGGGAGGGAATCAGAAATTTTCTGATCAGGTGTCCGGTTTTCCCCGGGTTCTTCCTTACATACTGCCTGGGTATTTGGAACGAACGACTCACGCGGAACCGGTATCCATGACATATGTTATCCTTATCTTCGTCATCTCAGATAACACTTATTCTCCTTTTCTGCTGATGATCTCGCGGGATGCAAACAGATACTCCTGTGCATAGCCGGCAAACTTTCCGAAGTGTTCACGGGCATATGCCCCCGCTTTGGCATAGGCGAGTTTCTTTTCCCCGCCGACATATTTGGTACGCAGAATCCGTTCTATCCATACGTCAACCGGTACCGCCTCAAATTTTTCAAAGGCAAACAGCAGCACACAGTCCGCGACCTTCGGCCCGACCCCGTTCAGCTCGCAGAGTTTCTTCTGTGCTTCCGGATAGGAAAGGCTGCGTACTGCATCCTGCCACCCGGGATTTTCTGATGCCATCGCTGCTGCCCCGCAGATGTAGGCGTCGCGGTATCCGACCTTGCAGGATCGAATGTCGCAAACCGGCGCTGTGGCAATCGTCCCGGGCTGAGGGAACGAGTAAAATATTTTGTTGTCGCAGAACATTTTTGTGCCGTACTTTTCCGCGAGATTTTCTATCCGCATCTGAATGCCCGGGATGTTGGCACAGCTGGAACAGATGTAGGAGACGAGACACTCCCACGGGTCCTGACGCATAATCCGCAGCCCCCGGCACCGGACGATCGCATCGTGAATCAGCGGATCGCAGTCGATGCGGGAAAGAATGTCGGCAAGATTATGATCCAGAGAAAAGTAGCGGATGAGATCTCCCTCGCTCATTCCTTCGTACCCGATACCCTCATCAGTCTGCCGTACCTTCCAGACCACGGGATCGCCGTAGGGAGACGGGGCATACCAGATGTCACCGTGTTTTCTCCAGCGGAATGCCTGGCCACAGGAAACGCTTAACTCAAGGTTAAACCAGAGACCATCAAGCGGAAACGTCTGCATAAAAAAGGAGATTATTCTTTGATCATCAGATAGCCGAGAACAATACCACCGAGACCGGCAACTGCAAGAACAATGCCGATACCTCCGAGCAGCACCTGAATAAACTGGGGCAGCCAGTACCACATCAGAACAACACCGACGATTAAGAGAACGATACCAACCAGCAGGGTTGCAAGACCTGTTTTATCCATACACCATATTTGCCCGTCTATCCTAATAACCTTCCTTTCATACTGCAGTACAACCGATCAAATCGCCCCTGCCGGTTTATGATAATCCTTATGTTTACGGAAAACATATATAATGGGATGCTAAGCCCTGGCATGACACATAGTGTCATGGAGTCTTGCGGGGCCTGACGGCACAGGATTTGTAAGGACTGCCTTATGTTTTGGAATGAAAAAATGGAGACCCTGCGAGGAAAAGAGCTGCAGGAACTTCAGCTGAAGCGGCTGAAGGAGACTGTTGCACGAACGCAGAATATCGGTTTCTATCAGAAGATGTTTGCCGAGGCAGGCATTCGCCCGGAAGACATCAAAACACTCGATGATCTGTCAAAGATTCCTTTTACCAAGAAATCCGATCTTCGCGGCGGATATCCGTTTGGATTCCTCGCGGTTCCGATGAACCGGATCAACCGGATTCACACAACGTCGGGCACAACCGGCAAACCGACGGTTGTTGCCTATACCAAAAATGATCTGAACAGCTGGTCGGAACTAATCGCCCGCAATCTGACGATGGTCGGACTTCATGAGGGTGACATTTTCCAGAACGCCTCAAACTATTCGCTGTTTACTGGAGGTCTCGGTTTTCATTACGGTGCGGAAAAGATCGGCTGTTCCGTTGTTCCGGCAGGTGTCGGCAATACCAAGCGGCAGATTGAGATGATTCAGGACTTCGGTGTAAACGCGATTCACTGCACTCCAAGCTACGCCATGCATCTTACCGAGGTTGCCGAAGACATGCACGCAAACCTTGATTCGCTCAGAATCGGGGTGTTCGGTGCTGAGGCATGGTCCGGGAACATGCGCCGCGACCTGGAAAACCGTCTCAACATCAAAGCCTATGACAGCTACGGCATGAGCGAGCTGTTCGGCCCGGGCGTTGCATTTGAGTGTCCCGAGCAGAATGGTCTGCACATCTGGCACGACTGCTACATTGTGGAGATCATTGACCCGAAGACCGGTGAGACACTCGGTCCCGATGAGAAAGGTGAGATGGTGGTAACGCCTCTCGTCAAAGAGGCAATGCCGCTTCTCCGGTACCGTACGGGAGACATTACGATGCTCATGGAGGATGACTGTCCCTGCGGCCGCGGTCAGAAGATTGCACGGCTGTTCGGCAGAAGCGATGATATGCTGACCGTGCGCGGCATCAATGTGTTCCCGTCCCAGATTGAGCATGTGCTCAAGAATATTCCCGAGGTCGGTGACCAGTTTATGGTGTACATCGACCGCGTGAATCATCTGGATGAGATGACGATTGATGTGGAGATCAACAAACATCTCTTCAGCGGTGAGCTGAGCGATCTCGCCCGACTCCAGAACAAAATCGGCAAAGCGCTGCATGAAACCCTCACCCTTCGCGCCAATGTCCGGCTTGTCGAACCGGGATCCCTTCCGCGGTTTGAGGGCAAGGCAAAGCGGGTTGTGGACCGGAGGACGATCTAATTATGGCATACTATAACGAAAAAATTGAAACGCTTCCCAGAGCAGAGTTGGAAAAACTGCAGTACCAGGAACTGAAGGTCCTTGTTGAACGTCTCTATGCCACCTCCGCCTTTTATCACGACAAGATGAAGGCGGCAGGCGTGCTTCCGTCCGACATCAAATCCATTGCAGACATTGCAAAACTTCCGACGATGAAGAAGACGGATCTCCGTGACAATTATCCGGACAAGCTTGTCTGCTGTCCGAAAGAGGATCTTGTCCGTTATCATGTCTCCTCAGGCACAACCGGCAAACCGACGGTCGTTGCCTACACGAAAAATGATGTGGAACTGTGGGCCGAGGCGGTTGCACGATCCCTTGTGTCCTGTGGTCTCGGTCGCGGCGATGTGCTGCAGGTCGCCTATGGATACGGTCTGTTTACCGGCGGTCTCGGTCTGCACTACGGGGGCGAGAAGCTGGGCGCAACGGTGATTCCGGCGTCCACCGGAAACTCCGAGCGGCAGATTGAACTGATTCAGGATCTGGAGACAACGGCGATTGCCTGCACTCCTTCCTACTTCATCCACTTAATTGATGTGGCGAAGAAGATGGGTGTTGATATTGCGAAGGATACCAGACTCCGGACTGCAATTCTCGGTGCCGAACCGTGGTCCGCGGCAATGCGGCAGTACATCCATGAACAGTCCGGGGTCACGGCCCACAACATCTTCGGAACGTCTGAAATTTCGGGACCGATGTTTACCGACTGCGGTGAGCTGAACGGTATGCACATCTGCGGCGATATTGCCTATACGGAGATTCTGGATCCCGAGACCGGCGAGGTTCTTTCTCCGGGAGAGAAGGGTGAACTGACGATGACGATTCTGAAGAAAGAGGCTATTCCGATGATTCGTTACCGTATCGGTGACATTACCTCAATTCTTGAGGGAGACTGTCCCTGCGGCAGAACGTCTCCGCGCATTGACCGTCTGCAGGGACGGGTTGATGACATGCTGGTTATCCGCGGCATTAATGTGTTCCCGTCGGCGGTGGAACACGCGCTTCTCCGCGTGCCGGAGCTGACGAGCCACTTTATGCTGGAGATTACCCGCACTGGCCCGCTGGATGATATGCTGGTGAAGGTGGAGCTCAAGCCGGATGCGATGACGGACAGCATCAACGGTCTGATCGGTTTGCAGTCACGGGTGGAGCGGACACTGCGCGATGCGCTGAATGTATCCGCGAAGGTTGAGCTGTGCCCGCCGAACTCCCTCCCGCGTTTTGAGGGGAAAGCAAAACGTGTTCTGGACCACCGGGTGTTCTAAATGACGCGAAACAAATACTTCATCAAACAGCTTTCGATATTTTCGGAGAATAAATCCGGACGGCTTGCAGCAATTGCAAAAGTGTTCGAGGAAAGCAAGGTCAACATCCATGCGTTCAGTATTGCCGAGGCAAACAGTTTCGGTGTGGTGCGGGCAATTGTGGATAAGCCGGAGCTTGCATTCGAGGCATTTTCAAAACAGGATTATGCACTGCAGTACACCGATGTTCTGGGCATCAAAATGGATGATGTTCCGGGCGGTCTGTACCATGTGGCAAACCTTCTGGGCAGTATCGGCATCAACATTGAGTACGCGTATGCGTTCCGTACGGGAATGTTCGGCACGCTGATTGTGAAGGTGTCAAATCCCGAGGATGCGGTGGAAAAGATTCTTGCCGCGGGTCTTGAACTTGTTCCGGCGACGGATTATAATTTTTAATTTCTTTTTTGTACGGGCTGTGGTGTCCGGGGGCTGTTCATGACGTTTTTTTCTGGTATCGCGAGTTCATCATCAAAACCTTAATACGCTTTCCCGTGGGAGATAGACAGTAGGAGTGACTTCGTCATGACCAGTGAATATAGTATCAAACAGCTTTCGATCTTTGCTCCCAATACACCCGGAACACTGGCGGAGATCGCAAAGATCTTTTTGGACAGCGGGGTAAACATCTCGGCGTTCTGCATTGCGGAGGCGAACAACTTTGGTGTGGTGCGGGCAGTTGTGGACAAGCCGGATACGGCGTTTAAGGCGTTTGAAAAGAAGAATTATCTGCTGAAGTTTACGGATGTCCTTGCAGTGAAGATGTCGGATGTTCCCGGCGGCCTCTATGAGGTTGCATCAAAGTTCGGCGCTGCGGGTCTGAATATTGAGTATGCGTATGCGTCACGAAGCGCCGCGACCCCGACGCTGGTGGTGTATGTTTCCAATACTGATATTCTGCCGGAGACGGCTGTTGAGAAAATTCTTGCATCCGGTCTTGTTCTGGTACGCGCGGCAGAGATGTGGATCTGATTTTTTTTCTTTTTGGTTCAAAAAGGTTGAAGATATTATGACCGCTCGCCGTAGATGCGTTTGATCTCGTGTGCCTGAGCGGTCTTGTCTTTTCGCTGGATGATGTTGCCTTTCCGCAGTTTGATGCGGGTAATCCGGAACTGTTTTCCACCGACTGAAGTGATGTGATCGACAGTGTAAACTTTATCGCCCGGCACCTGTTCGTAGAGCGGGATGGTAACCGCGCCTTTGTTTAAGGAGGCACGGATGATGACTTTGTCCACAAGGCGTGTCCAGAGAACTTCGATCTCTTCTGCCGGAAGTTTGGCTCTGCGGGCGTTGTCACGCTCAATGGACATGACCTCCACCCCGTAGGATTCGTCACCGACCTCTGCTACCAGAAAGTCCCCGACAGAGCAGATATCTCCTTCCATAAGCTCAATGGTTCCGGTATGGGATTCGGTGCCGTAGCTGACGATGGTTTTGATGGTAAAGATCTTCGGTTCTTTGAGTGTGACCTGCATGGTGTGGCCGCATTCCGTGCAGCGCACGACTGCCTCCGGCGGTTCTTTGAGGATTTCAAAATCCGTCTCCTCACCGCAGACGGGACAGTCAAGAATTATCATATCGGTATCCATTGTGATGTACTTGTTGCGTTTGCAGATAGTTAAGGTACTCCTGATACAAGACGGCGCACCTTTATTCGTGCGTCTCTCTCGGAGCACACAAAACACACGGGGATTTCTGATGCCGGGACACTGCACAGCATCCCGACCGGGAAAATCTATTTGTCCCGGCACAACCAGATCATAGCAAAAGCAATGGAGATCACCGAAACCATTCACTGTCGCGGCCACAAAAACGTCCGGGCGCTGCACAAAAGTACCTTTGAGATCACCAAAGAAACCGATCTGTCTCCCAACGGGGACTGCATCATCGCGGTCGGCGCAGACCGTGGTGCCGCTGATCTGTCCCCCGCATTCCGTGACGCCCTCTCCCGCGACGGAACCATCCTCACGACCACTCTCTCCTGCGGC
Source organism: Methanocorpusculum sp. (assembly GCA_029986195.1). GTDB lineage: Archaea > Halobacteriota > Methanomicrobia > Methanomicrobiales > Methanocorpusculaceae > Methanocorpusculum. The sequence continues at coordinate 7,198 of DALTYF010000011.1, forward strand.
GGTGTTACCGCAACCGTCCGGTCCGAGGGATGCGCCGGTATCACGCTCACGCACGAAACCGATCTCGTCTGGCGACGCAGTACCTTCCTCTGTCCCCGGACAGTTGCTATCTACAGCGATCACACTGCCCGGCAGATCCCGCGCGAACTGATTGAAAAGTTACAGAACGAAGGGGAGATGACCGTTACTCTTCGGGCTGAACTTCCGTGATCGTCAGTTCCGCCTTCTGTAAAAACTCCTCGCAGCTGCGGATCAGCGCAAGTCCCCGCTGATGCAGGCGCACGGCCTCCTCAATCGGTGTCTCCGGGTCATCAAGCTGCTTTGCAATCGCCTTTAACTCGGCGATCATCGATTCATATGTCTGAACTTCAGGTGTCTCTGTCATAAGTAACGTTCTCCACAACCGCGACCGCGTCTCCGTCCGATAGCCGGAGGGACAGGCAGTCGCCTGCACTGATATGTTTTGCCGAACGGACTACCGTCCTGTCCTTCCAGACCAGGGCATAGCCGAGTTCAAGCGGTTTATACGGATCTCTGCCGAGAATTATCTCTTTCTGGGCAAGGAGTTCCAGCCGGGCGGTTGCTATCCGGGTCCGCGCAGACTTTGCAACCGTCTCCCCGAGTGTTCTGCACAGATCGCGTTCGGAGGAAATTCTCCGGAGGAGGGCGGACGTGATCCGTTCCGCAAAGTCCGCTGTCTGCTGGTGCATCTGATCCAGTTTTCGCGAAAGTCTTGAGGGCTCAACCCGCTCGGCGAGCTCCGCAAGTGTACTTCGTTCCGCCGCAAACCGTCCGGCAACTGTGTCACGGATCGCTCTGCGCATCTCTTCGAGCTGATGCAGAAGCACTGACCGGTCGGGCACGACCGTCTCCGCCGCAGCCGACGGCGTTGGCACGCGGCGGTCGGCTGCATAATCCGCAAGCGTTGTATCCGTCTCATGGCCCACCGCGCTGATTACCGGAACGGCGGACGCGGCAATTGCCCGTACCACGTCCGGATGGTTAAACTCGAACAGATCCTCAAAACTTCCGCCGCCGCGGGCGACAATGATCACATCCGCTTTTCCCTGCAACGACCGGATCGCCGCAGCAATCTGGATGTGCGCACCATCACCCTGCACCGCCGTGTGTGCAAGCAGAATCGGCAGCGGATACCGGCGCGTGATAACATTGCGGATGTCCTGCAGAACCGAACCGGTCCGCGACGTCACCACTCCGACGCAGGAAGGAAACACCGGCGGCGACCGGCGGTCGCACTCCGCACGCGGGATCACACCCTCTGCGGTAAGCTGCTTTTTCCACTCCTCCTTCTGAAGATACAAACCGGTTTTTCCAAAGAGCGCAGGTTCAAGCTTCTTAATCACGAACTGCATCTTCCCGTACGGCGGGTAGAAGTCCACATAACCGGTTGCCCGGACCAGCACGCCGTCCTTCACCGGAAAGGCCACCGTCTTTGCCGCGTACTTCCACATAACGCAGGGCATCGTTGCCTTCTCGTCGCCGTGTTCGGACAGTGAGAAGTACATATGTCCCGAAGAATGGGGGCGGTATCCGGTGATCTCCCCCTGTACGCAGACATTGGTAAGAAGGGGCGTATCAATAGCATCGCGTATCCGTTCCGCAAGATCCGATACACTCAGAACCGCAGGTTCGTTTGCGGCCTGCGGGTCGCCTGCCGCAAGCGTCGAGTTCTTCAGAACCGGCGCGATGACATTTGGCGTTCCTTCCTCAGGTTCTGCATCACCAAACGTCAGCTGCATCTGCTGTCCCTTCCCTGCCATTACCCATAGGTTGGTATTTCGATGAAAGAAACCTATCTGATCACCATGATCCGGCTTGGCGCATCCAGTATGTTTTTCCACGAGTATCAGCCCGCAGAAATATTTTCTGCGATGGATTCTGCGGGACTGGATCATATCGAGTTCTGGATGGAAACACCGGAGTTCTGGATGCAGGGCGCAGACCCTTCGGTGCTGCGCGATCTGATGACGCAGCATCCGTGCCTTGCCCCCATTGCTATGCATGCGCCGATCTTTGATCTCAATCCCTGCTCGTTTAATCCAGGTGTTGCAAAACTCTCGGCTGACTATACTGGTAAAACCATTGAGATGCTGGATCAGCTGGGCGGCGGTGTGGTCACCATCCATCCGGGAAAACGGACGGCGAAACGTCCGGTCGGCCCGCTGGATCGTGCGCGCCTCGCCGCCTATCTGGATGCCGTCTCCCGATGCGCATTTGGCACAGGTGTCACGGTCGCCATTGAAAACATGCCGCCCGCAGTAAACGCCCAGCTGGTCACTCCCGATTCGGTGCGCGGTGTTCTGGATGAGTACGCGTGGCTTTCCTTTACCTGGGACTATGCGCACGCACAGGCAGCACTGCCGGACGATCCGTTCACGTTTCTCCGCGACTGCCAGGACCGTATGGTCAACATCCATGCGAGCCTTGGAACGGAAAAGATGATGCACACACCGCTTGCAGGAACTCCTGCGGGTGAGCAACTCAAACAAGAACTTGCCGCAGCAAAGTATGCGGGACTGGTGACGTTTGAACTTGAAGACCTCAACTTCCGGAAGAGTCTTGACTACGCGGAAAAAACCGCCGTACTTGCCGCCGAGGCAGCATGGTTTTCGGATCTCCGATCAATTTAAGGACGATAATCCATATATTAAGAAGGAGATTTGCATATGACGATGATCACGGGTTCAGGACACCGGAATAGATCTGCCGCACCTGCGGCGTGGAATATATGATAGAATACTCGAATATTGTTATTTTTGTGATCCTTCTGATCTTCTCCGCGTTTTTCTCGGCTTCCGAGGTCGCGCTCGTCGGGATCAATCGTGCGAAGGTTCGTGTTCTTTCCGAGAGGGAGGAGCTGCCGGCAAACTCTTGAAAAACTGAAGAACAATCCGGATCACTTTCTGATCACGATCCTTATCGGGAACAACATCGCAAATGTCGGTGCTTCGGCAATCGCAACGGCGGTTGCATTCGTTATCTTCGGCGACGCGGGAGTTGCCATTGCGACGGGTGTCGTGACACTGCTTTTGTTAATATTTGGTGAGATCGGGCCGAAGACGTTTGCGACCCGCAGAACCGAGGCAGTCGCGCTGTTTGTTGCAACGCCGATCTACTATATGACGCTTGTACTTTCTCCCTTCTTCTGGGTGTACGACCGTCTCCGGCGCATCGGCAAAAATGGTGCGGCGGATGTTCCTGCGGTTACCGAAGAGGAGATCCGCGAGTGGATCGATGTAGGTGAGATGGAAGGGGCGATTGAAGAGGACGAAAAGGAGATGATCTACTCTGTTCTCCGGTTCAACGACACCACCGCAAAAGAGATCATGACACCGCGCCCGGACGTCGCGGTGATTGAGGATATCTCCTCCCTTGAGGATGCGGTTGCCCACTTCCGCGACACCGGGTACTCGCGGGTGCCGGTGTACCATGACCACATCGACAACATTGTCGGAACACTCAACATCAAAGATCTGTTCAATGCCTACACCGCAGGAAACCACCGTGCATTTGTGAAAACACTGATGTATGATGTGTACTGCGTACCCGAGTCCAAGAAGATCGATGATCTCCTGCGCGAACTGCAGCTGCGCCGTATGCACATGGCAATTGTTCTGGATGAGTTCGGCGGATTCTCCGGCGTGGTAACGTTTGAGGACATCCTTGAAGAGCTGGTCGGCGATATCATGGATGAGTCGGACACCGACGAGGTTGCCGATATCATTGAGATAGGCGAAGGCCTTTACATGGTGGATGCCCAGGCACGTGTTACCCTGCTCAACGAGCACTTCGGTATCACCCTGCCGGAAGACCCGGGCAACTATGAAACCATTGGCGGTCTCGTTTTCTCGCGGCTCGGCCACATCCCCCGGCTCGGGGAGTCGGTGACGATTGCGGATCAGTACATCACCATCGTTGTCACGAAGATGCGGGGACGCCAGATTCTCAAACTGAAACTGATTCTGCCCCAGCAGGAAGCAGACGATCAGGACATCAGCGGGGAATAATCCCCGCATTTTTATCCCTCATTTTTCCTGTGTCATGGTCGGCAACTTTATCTCATCCTGCGCACATTAA
>DALTYF010000211.1 GCA_029986195.1 Methanocorpusculum sp.
GAATCATATCAGGATACCCTGCCCGCAAAGACCGCACCCGGCCTTCCAGAAAAACAGCATCCGCATCACACAGAACCAGATCTTCCGTACCCCGCACCGCAGGAACATACGCAAGATACATGACAATACCGCAGCCTGCCTTCCGCAGATCCGCAACAAACGAATCGGAGGTAACCTCCCGGAAATTTTCCGCCGTGACTGTGAGGGAAACGCCATACAACAGACCCCGGGACTGAAACTCCTCCAGAGCCGCAAGAACTTTCCGGGAGATCCCGGCTCCCCGCCTGCGATCCGTCTCCTCACCGCTCCCTTCGATGCTGGGGATAGGAATGACATTCCGGTGGGCATCGAAAAACTGAAGACATGACTCATCCACAAGCGTTGCATTGGTAAAGGTGGGAAACACCATGCCGGGAAACGATGCCGCAAGAGAGAGGACATCACGCCGCATCAAAGGCTCCCCGCCGGCAAGCAGAGAATAAACGAGACCCCGATATCTGCTGCCTCCTGAAAGATGCGGCGCCATTCGGACGTTGTCATATCCTCCGAAAGTGCGGTGCCGGCACACTCCTTTGCCCTCGCATAACATCCACTACACTGCAGATTGCATTGGGAGGTGATACTCGCAATAAGAAACGGCGGAATGTGAATCCCGCGCAGCGCATATGTTTTGCGAACTCCGGCACTCTTCCCCAATGCCGGAATCAGTGCAGTGATAAAACGCCTGCCGCGGGCATCTTTGAGATAGTATCGGGAAACCGTACGAGCCATGGAAAGAATCCATAGCTCCAGATATCTGTTCAGGTCCATCGACGGTTCACCGTCGGGAACTGATTTTTGTGTAGGTTGTGTGTTCCCGCCATCCGGGATTCATCGTAAACCGTCCGGGTGCATACTCCACCGCATACCGGATAGCCCCGTCCACAAACTCCTTCCCCCGCTCAACCGCCTCCGCGACCGGATACCCAAGCGCAATATACGAAGCAATCGCGGATGCAAAACAGCATCCCGAACCATGCACATCAGGAAACGGATACACATTCCCAGACAACAGCCGCACCCCGTTTCTATTCAGAAACACATCCACTCCTTTGCGGAACGCCGCGTGTCCGCCTTTGAGAACCACCGCCCCTGCCCCGCGGTCAAGGAACCAGCCGGCCGCATCCTCCATCGACTCCGCATCCGTAATCGCAATGCCCGAAAGCGTCTCCGCCTCCGGAATGTTCGGCGTCACCACGCTGGCCCGCGGAATCAGTTCCTCCACCAGCGCCGCAGCGCCGGAATCATCCGTCAGCCGGTACTCGCGGGTCGCAATGAGAACCGGATCGATCACCAGCGGAACCCCGTCCGGCAGTGCCCCGGCAACCGCCCGGACCGTGGGGGCGTTCCCGAGCATCCCCGTCTTATAGCAGGCGATTGGAAAATCCTCCTCCAGCGTTTTGATCTGGTTCTGCACGAATGCAGGATCAACCTCCGCAATCGCCCGCACATGATTCGCATTCTGCGCGGTAAGCGCCGCAACAACCGTCATGCCCCACACCCCGCAGGCCGTCATCGTCTTCAGATCGATCTGGAACCCGGCTCCTGCCGAAGGGTCTGAACCGGCAACCGATGCGGCAAATGCAATTCTATTGATATTTTCCCCCATGACAGTATCTATGGATCGGGAAACATAAGAGGTCTTCCATCCCGCCCAACCGGCTATCTTTATTGTCTGGCATCTCGCAAAATTATGTATGGATGTTGAGGGCTATGTCCGCCGCAGCCTGCACAAAGAGATCCCCGAAGAAGAGATCCGGCGAAGGCTTCAGGAACGCATTCTTGAAATAAAAAATATTGATGAAACCTACGCCGCAGAACTTGCCCGTGCAGTCATCGCCGAGGTGAAGACAACCGAGGGCCTCGCAGGCGATCTGTTCACGTACGAACACGCGGGCGTTACCATGGGAGAGTTCGGGGTTGGTTCCCGCGGTTCGGGAGATTTTTATGCGCACCGCAAAATAGCCGAGGTCATCGGCAAAACCTCGGCGGATGTCGGTGTCGATCAGATGGACGACGGAGGCGTCGTGCGGGCGAACGGAACGTATGTCATCACCACCGTGGACGGTATGCACTCACGGCTTTCGGACTTTCCGTTCCTCGCAGGATTTCACGCAACGCGGGCGACGCTTCGCGATGTCTACGTGATGGGCGCACGGCCTGTCGGCCTCATCTCGGATGTCCACATCGCCGATGACGGCGACGTGGCAAAACTGTTCGACTACACGGCAGGCATCACCACGGTCTCGGACGCGCTGCACGTGCCGCTGATTGCCGGCTCCACGCTTCGCATCGGCGGCGACATGGTGCTCGGCGACCGGATGACCGGGTGTGTGGGCGTGGTCGGCGTTGCCGACCACGTAACCGCCAGAAAAGCGATGGTTGCCAGAGATGTCCTGCTGATGACCGAAGGTTCCGGCGGTGGAACAATTGCGACCGCTGCC
>DALTYF010000212.1 GCA_029986195.1 Methanocorpusculum sp.
CTTTTCTGGTGCATGCCGATCTGGATCTACGGGTTTGCAGCCGCCGGCAACGTTCCAGTACGTGCAGTTTTCACGGCACTGCTGATCCCGATCATCATCATGACCGCATACACCGCATATGAAACCTACACGACCATCGAATCACTGAAAACCCTGGCGGCAACGGGCGGCATGCAGATGTCAATACAGCCGCCGCGATAACCTCTATAACCCCTTTTTTTCGCGTATCCCGGAAACGGCTCGTTACATTAATACGTAATGTAAAACAAACATTACAATTCGTAATATGGAGATTACTAATGCAACAAAAACACTGCTGTTTACCCAACAGCAGTTCTTCCAAAACGAGTCATTCCACAGACGGCTCGCCCTTCCGGCCCTCCTTACCATACTCTATGCCGGCACTGCCGCAGCATTTGCCGCCGGTATGAATGTTTCAGGGCTGGCAGGACACTTCGTACTCAATCTCATTGCCTGGCCGCTTATTGCGGCACTCTTTTATTTTTTCCTCAGAGTGATAGGCCATGCCAGATGCGGATATGTTCCCGTCCTTGCAGTAACCGGCTATGCCGCAGTACCGCTCCTGATCGGAACAGTCCTGACCGGAGTGATCAGTTCAACAGTCGGCGGATTTTCCGGAGTGCTGACAGCACTGATGAGTGCTGCCGTTCTTCTCTGGTGTATCCCGATATGGGTGTACGGCATTGCCGCAGTAACAAACCTTCCGGTGAAATCCGTACTGTTTCTATTGATCATCCCGGTACTGCTGATCTTCGCAGTTGAACTGTGGGGCATGTTTGCAGGCGGAACCTCTCCGGCATCCGGAATGCCCGGAAACAGCGGAGGAGGAGCATCAACGGGTATGACCCGGGGACCGTCCGGCGGAGGAATGGCGATGGGAACGGGCGGCGGAGGCGGCCCAAGATAATTCTATTTTTCAAAAAAAGATTAGAGATACTGATCTGCTTTTCGTCTCAGCCGCCAGTACCGGTATCCTACAGCACAGAAGAGAACAAACCACAGACCCATACAGATCACGAAATACTTCTCATAGCTTGCAGGATAAAACCGCATCTGGATCTCGCGTTTGTCCGTCCAGACAACAACCGTCTCATACTGCGTAGCATTCGGGACAATACCCTGTTCCTGCAGCTGTTTTGTCTCCTCAGCAATCCGATACGTTTTACCGTCATTACTTACAGGACCAAGAAGCAGATTGTTTGTGTGAAAGCCTGCCGGAAGAAACACCGTGGTATTGAACGGTGAGAGATACTGCGCATACATCAGATACCCGTCAAGCGGTGCATCATAGACAAGCGTATAGTTTCCTTCCGGAAACGCGATCTGCATGGAACTCTTCTTCGTGGCGTTCACGATAGTTCCGTTCTCCGCAGTAAGCGTAAGGTTTGTTACTTTCAGTTCCGCTCCCTCCCCGATGAAACCGGGAGAGATCAGCATATAACCGCTCTGATTTACCAGAGTGACCTCTGCGGAGAAGGATGTCCCGTTCTCCGCAATGTAATACGTTGCCGTGTTCGCGGTTGCCGGGACAATCAGCAGTATGCCTATCAGCAGTACTGCAATTACAGCACGGAGAGCAGTGCCGGAATAGTCGGGTCGATCTCGATTGGCGGAGCGCATTGTTTAATCACCGTCTCCGGATCCTTCAGGAGGTGGCCGGTAACCACACAGACAATCTTCTCTTTTGGATCCAGCATGCCCTGCTCGGCAAGTTTGCGGATACCTGCAACCGACGCGGCGGATGCCGGCTCGACACCGATACCCTCATAGCGGGCAAGATCACGCTGCATGGCAAGAATCTCCGCATCGGTTACGGACTCTGCGGTTCCCTTCGTTTCGCGGATTGCGCGAAGTGCCTTCTCCGCATTTACCGGCGCGCCGATACGGATTGCGGATGCAACCGTCTCCGGGTTCTGCTCCACTACAACCTCGGGCAGGTTGCCTTTGATTGCGTTGACGACCGGCATTGCACCTTCGGCCTGAATTGCCGTCATCATCGGCAGTGTATCAATATAGCCGACATCGCGCCACTCGCACAGACCCTTATAGACCGCGGAGATGTTGCCGGCGTTGCCGACCGGCAGAACAATTCTGTCCGGCACGCAGCCGAGCTGATCAACCGCCTCAAAACCGATGGTCTTCTGGCCCTCAAGCCGGTACGGGTTGATGGAGTTTAAGAGATAAATGCCGTGGGTGACACAGAGCTCGTGCACCATCTCAAGAGCGCGGTCAAAGTTGCCGCGGATCGAGATGACCTTTGCCCCGTGCATCAGTGCCTGCGCAACCTTGCCGAGCGCGACGTGGCCTGCCGGCAGCAGAACAACCGCCGGCATTCCAGCCTTTGCCGCGTATACTGCCATTGAGGCAGAGGTGTTGCCGGTGGAGGCACAGGCAACGATATTCTTGCCGAGGTGCTTTGCCATTGAGACACCAAGCGTCATGCCGCGATCCTTA
>DALTYF010000213.1 GCA_029986195.1 Methanocorpusculum sp.
GGAGGAGTTTTCCTTTGATGCAGCCGTGCAGGGGATCGCTGATCTGACCGAGGGTATGGTGCTTGCGGGTATTGTCACCAACGTTACGGCGTTCGGGGCGTTCGTGGATGTGGGGGTGCATCAGGACGGACTTGTGCATATCAGCGAGCTCATTCTGCGAGGACATTCCCGCCGACTGGACGAGTGCATCAGGACGGACTTGTGCATATCAGCGAGCTTGCCGATCGGTTTGTTGCGCATCCGTCCGAGGTGGTCCGGGTGGGGGATCATGTCCGCGTGGTGGTGCTGGCGGTTGATACTGCCCGCAGCCGCATCAGTCTGAGCATGAAACGGGCGGTGTGAATGGGGTTCTGGAACCGGTCGGGGGCGGGGCGGAATGCTGCCGGCGGTACTGACTGGTTTGCTCTTGCCCGTCTTTCGCGGAAAGGTGAGCTTCTTGCGGAGTTAAAGTCCTGCGGTTCCTTGTTTACTCCGGAGGATCTGGAGGAGATGCTTGTACGGTACGGGAAGAAACTGGTGCATGTCAGAAAAGAGTATGCGGCGGTTCTTCTTGCTTCGGCCCGTGTCCAGGTTGTGGACGGGTATCACCGTATGATGACCGCAGAGCTTGCGGCTGTTCATGCTGATGTCCGTCTGCCGGGTTCCTGGACGGAGTTTGTGCGGTTTGCTGCGGTTCAGACCCGGGGAAAGCGGCTTGCCGAACTCAAGTATCTGATCGCCGCGTATGCCATGTACGTTGCGGATGAGCCGGCCCATCCGGTGGGTACTCCGTTTCCCGGCGGATACACCGTTGAACTGCATGAGGGGGTATATTACTGTCCGGTGCGTGCTGCCCAGAGTGAGGTGGATGAGGCTCTTTGCCGGTTCTGTCCTGCGGTGCAGAGCCGTGAGCGGGATCTCGTGCTTACCCGCGGGCAGCGTGAGTTTGTGGAACGCGGGGAGAAACTGGAGAACTACTTCTACCATTATCACGGGTGATCTGTGAAACGGTGCCTGTGATGCGGTTCCGTCTGTTCCTTTTTCGTTTCATGTGTGTCAGGCCAATATCTATTTTAACTCACGGGCACCATTTAGTAGTGCAATGAACAGTGGCATCTGCCCGAAATGTGGTTTACCAAAAGAACTCTGTATTTGTGAAGAAGTCGCAAAGGAACAGCAAAGAATCAGTGTGAAAGTAAGCAAGAGACGGTACGGAAAAGAGGTGACCGTTGTGGACGGTCTGGATCCGTATGAGATCGATCTCGAGGATCTCTCCAAGTTCTTAAAAGGACGCCTTGCCTGCGGCGGCACGGTGAAGGAAAATTCCATTGAACTTCAGGGAAATCACCGCGACAGAGTAAAGGAACTGCTGACCACACGCGGATACAGTATTGATAATATCAGCTGAATTCTAAAAAATATTTTTTTGAAAATTCTTTTTCACATCTTCTGCCTGAGGGCTTTTTCCTTTTCGGCAGTGATTCGTGTCTTTAGTTCTGCATCCCAGTCACTACAGCAGGAGAGGGCTGTGTCGAATGCGGTGAGGGCGTCGCTGATTTCGCCGAGCTGCAGGAGTTCGTAGCCTTTGTTGTACCAGATGTCCGGGGCTTTTGGCAGGGCGATCAGGACGCGGCGGAAGCAGTCGTGGGCTTCGAGATGTTTTCCCAGGCAGCTGAGAGCGAGTCCCTTGTTGTTCATGGCGCCGGTCATGGTACGGTCGTATTTGAGCGCACGGTCATATCTGGCGACGGCTTCTTCATATTTTCCCAGGTCGCGGAGTGCGTTTCCGCAGTTAAAGTAACTGACTGCGTGTCCCGGTGCAATTTCGATGACTGCCGAGTAGCATGCAATGGCGTCTTCGAGTTTTCCTGCGTCATACAGGATGGTTGCCCGGTTGAACCAGTGTTCCGGGGCCCGGGGTTCTGCTTTGCAGACGCGGGTCATGATGTTGTCTGCTTCTTTGTAGTTTCCCATTTCCGCGAGCATTCGCGCGTGGCTGGTCAGATATACCACATTGTCCGGTTCGTACCGGAGTGCTTCGAGAAAACACCGGTCGGCTGCGGGAATGTCGCCGAAGGCTGCGAGGGTGTCGCCTTTGTTGTGATAATAGACAGCGGTTTTTGGCCGGAGTTGGATTGCTTTGTCATAGCAGGATATTGCTTCGGTTTGTTTTCCCCGGAGGGCAAGGATGCGTCCTTTGTCGTTCCACGCGGGTGCGTTGGACGGGTCGGCGGCAAGTGCTTCGTCGAGGCACCAGAGTGCGTCGCTGTACCGGTTGTACTGCAGGTAGGCGAGTGCTTCGCTGTATTTTCGGGCTGCTGTTCCTGCGTTTTCGTTCGTACCGGTTTTTTTGATCCGGTCAAAAAGTCCCATGGGTGATCTTACATATCTGAGGCGATGAGGGATAGCCTTTTTCACCGGCAGGGTGTGTGATGCCACGAAAAGATTTAGTCGCTTTTTTTGGTTCATGTGCTTTCCTCC
>DALTYF010000012.1 GCA_029986195.1 Methanocorpusculum sp.
CGGTTTCGGCCAGGGCAGAGATGTTCAGGTCGGTACTGCGATCAAGAAGGCAATCGTAAATGCGAAACTGAACATTGTGAAGGTTCGCCGTGGATGCGGTTCCTGGGAATGCGGCTGCGGTCAGAAGCACTCTGTGCCGATGGAAGTTACCGGTAAGGCAGGTTCCGTTACCGTTACTCTCAAGCCCGCTCCAAAGGGAATCGGTCTGGTGACCGGTGATGTCGGTAAGAAAGTACTGGCACTTGCTGGTATCCGTGATGTGTGGGTCAACACGAGTGGTAACACGAGAACGACCCTCAACTTTGCAAAGGCTACCTACAATGCACTTCGCGAAACGAATCTGATTCGTATCGGAGGTCGGAAGTAATGTATGCAGTTGTGCAGGTTCGCGGAGTGGTTAACACCCGCCGCGACATTAAGGAGACCTTAAAGATGCTGCGTCTTCACCACATCAATCACTGTGTCCTTGTGCCGGAAACTCCGGAGTATCTTGGTATGATCCGGAAGGCAAAGGATTACATTGCGTTCGGTGAAGTCGATGCAGCAACGCTTGAGACGATTCTTACCACCCGTGGAAGACTCACCGGCAACAAGCCGCTGACCGAGGAGTACGTGAAGGAGGCGACTTCCTTTGGAAGTATTGCCGAGCTTGCGGCTGCTCTTGCAGCAGGTCAGATCCGGATGAAGGATGTCCCCGAACTCAAGCCGGTGCTTCGTATGCACCCGCCGAGAAAGGGATACAAGACCACGAAGCGTACGTTCAATCAGGGCGGTGCCCTGGGATACTACGGGAAGGAAATTAATGACCTTCTGATCAAGATGAGGTAAAAAGTATGCCAGTCAACAAGCGTTCAAAGTTCCGGGGAACCCGCACCTGTGGTGGGGGAACCCACAAAAACCGCCGTGGTGCAGGTAACCGCGGAGGTCGTGGACAGGCAGGATGGCGTGACCACAATTTCACCCGGTTCTATCTGCTCGGAAAGACTGAGGGTAAACACGGATTTGTCTGTAAGACTTCCGTTACCTATGATGTCCTTGATATCGGTGATATCGATCAGATGATTCCGGATCTTGTTGCCCGCGGTATTGCCACACAAAACGGAGATGTTATTATTCTTGACGCCGCACAGATTGGTGTTGAGAAGGTTCTTGGCGGTGGTCGCGTTACCCACAAGCTTGAGATTACTGCAGAGAGCTTCTCCGAGCGTGCTGTCGCGAAAGTTCAGGAACAGGGCGGTCAGGTGCTGACCCCCTAAATTTAAATTTTTGGTGTATCACTCATGGGAGAACTGCTGGATCGAATGGAACCACTGCTGGCAAAGATGCCGGCCGTTCGGCCACCGGAGCGTCACGTTCACTTCAAAAACAAGCTGATGTGGACCGCCGCGGTGCTGCTGTTGTATTTTATACTGACGAACATTCCGGTTTTTGGTCTGAGTGAAACTTCTCTGGATGTTTTCCAATATTACCGTGCGTTGCTCGCCGGTGCATCCGGAACGATTCTTCACCTTGGTATCGGACCGATTGTGACCGCATCTATCGTACTGCAGCTGCTTCGTGGTGCTGACCTGATTAAGATCAATACTTCCGATGAGCGCGGTCAGGTTATTTACATGGGTCTGCAGAAACTGCTGATCTTTGTGATGATCATTCTGGAAGCCCTGCCAAATGTGCTGGGCGGATGGATGAGCCCTGACATGACGGTTGCTGCAATGTTTGGCGGCAATACCACGGCTGTGATGTTCCTGATCTTCCTGCAGATCTGTTTAGGCGGTCTGCTGGTTGTGTTCATGGATGAGGTCGTGTCGAAGTGGGGTATTGGTTCTGGTGTCGGTCTCTTCATCGTTGCAGGAGTTGCCCAGGGTCTCGTAAACGGTTTCTTCAACTGGGAATCTACGACGGATCAGTTTGCGGTGGGTTTCTTCCCCAGGCTGTTTGAGGTCATAGGTTCCGGTGCGAACTTTATCGAGTACTTTGGTCTTGAGCTGCTCGCACTGTTTACGACAATAGGGTTGTTCTTCCTTATTGTGTATGTTGAGGCGACCCGTGTGGAGATTCCGCTTGCCCACGCGAATGTGCGCGGTGCCCGTGCGCGGTTCCCGGTGAAACTTGTGTATGCAAGTGTTCTTCCGATGATTCTGGTGCGTGTGCTGCAGGCAAACGTTCAGATGATTGGTATGTTCCTTTCCAGTGTTGGTATCAACATCTTTGGAGAGTTCAACGGTTCTACGCCGATCAATGGTCTGATGTGGTATCTTGCACCGATTAACCAGCCGCAGGACTGGATGTGGTGGCTCCCGCAGTTTACGGGTGCCGGCCATGCAGCATGGGAGGTTGCTCTCCGTGTGGGTATTGACGCAATCGTGATGATTGTCGGAGGTGCTCTGTTCGCAATCTTCTGGGTGAAGACGGCAGGTCTTGACTCGAAACATGTTGCCCGCCAGATTCAGAATTCAGGTATGCAGATTCCGGGCTATCGCCGCAGCCCTGCGGTGCTGGAACGCTATCTGGGCAGATACATTCCGCGTGTCACGGTGATTGGTGGTGTGTTTATCGGAGTGCTTAGTATTCTCGCAAACATGCTGGGTATCATCGGGTTTGTGGGAGGTACCGGTCTTCTGCTTACGGTCTCGATCGTTTACCGTCTGTATGAACAGATTGCAAACGAGCAGATCATGGAGATGTATCCGTTTATGCGGGGCTTCTTCGGCGGCAAAGAATAATCCCCATTTTTCTTTTTCTGATTTTTATTGTCCCGTTCAAAGGGTTTATGCGTTTTTCCCGCCAACATACTGAATAATTCTCATTACGTGTGTGGTGTTGTAAGTCCTATGCGAAGAAAATGGTGTCATGTGTTCTTTCTGCTGTTCGCGGTTTTGTGTACAGTGTGTCTGGTACTTGGCTGTGCCGGATGTGTTCAGCCATCGGTGAATCCGCATAATTATACTCTGGAAGCTCCGGAAGATATGGTTCTGGTTCTGGATCGATATGCGGATGTTGTTGTCTCGGGCTTTACAGAACTCGAGGCCGATTCCCGTGTTCTGGCTGATGATATCGGCAGGGTTTCCGGGAATGATTCGGAAATTGTCGATCTTCTTCTGAAGTATTACGCAGAAAAACCATGGCTGACACTCCTGGCATATTATCCGGAGGACAGTATTGAGGGAATGTTTGTACCGGCGACGTTCTCGCATCTGAGAGCGGCAATTACGCATCATCATAATGAGTCTGATTTTACGGGTTCACATACGCTGCGGACTGGACCGTTCTATGTATCCGAGTACGGATATGTGACGGAAGGAAGTCTGCCGGTTTATTCCCCGGACGGAACGTACTGCGGTTACATCAGTTTCTTCTTTGATTCGGGAATGCTGTTTCATGTCTTTGCAGAGGATGTTCCGGAACTGTCGGAGTATGCGGTGTCGGCCCTCCTGCCGGATGGATGGATCCTCTACTGCACGGCAACGGAGTACATCGGGTGGGACATCAGCGGGGGATCACTGGATTTTGTGATTGATCATACGATGGATTATAATCCGCTGGTGGTATTACCGGAAGATGCAATCAAGTACCCTGCATATACGCCGCTGTATCTGGGAGAGTATGAGAAGATCAACGTCTGGAAAACGGTGAACCTTTTGGGAACCGATGTCCGTCTGATGGTTGATCGTCCCGCCTCCCCGTGGTCGGTTCCCGCAGATGCACAGTTTATCCAGGATGCTGGCGGGATGACGGAGGAAACACTGAAAGTCTTCCAGTATGCAAGGTTGCACTCCAAGGAAAAGACTCTGGAATATATTAGAAACGAGGTGTCGGCATACCCTCTGGTTGCCTATGATATGGAAGGCAATGTTCTTGCAATATCCCGCGAGACCCAGCGTTCCAGCATGATCAGCTGGATCAATTTGCATGATGCATATGACGTTCCGACAGTCCGGCATATGATCTATCTTGCCCAGCAGGGCGGCGGATATCTGCAAAAGTATGAATCTGCATCTGTCGGAGAGATTCCTACCGATGCACTGCTGCTTCTGATTTATGTGATGCCTATTGATGACTCATGGTTTATCACGATTCGGATGCCGGCGGAGTCCGAAATTTCTCCGACGATCCCGCATGCTGCCGGCGATGTTACCACTCTTGCCCGCAATGCAACTCTGTATGCATGGGAGTTTGGAAAAGAGGCGGTACTTGCTGACCTCAACAGTGGTTCCTCAAAACTTCTCGCAGCAGCTTCTCAAAACATTACCGACTTTGCTGCAATCGATATGCAGGGAAACATTCTGGCCAATGCTTTTGTTCCCGGTGATGTCGGAAAGAATATTTTTTCGTTTACTGACGCAAACGGTGCATCGTTCGGCCGGCAGTATGTGTTGTATGTTCTGGACGGCGGCGGTCTGACGTATAATGTTCTGTCCGTCCCAAATGATCCGACACGGCAAAGCGTCCGGTTGATATATGTGGAGGCGGTGGATGACAAGTGGTTTGTTCTTGCCGGTATGGAACTGGATATCACGTCGCGTGCGAACCCGCTGGAGTTGATGCCGTGAAGAATACGGCAGATGCCGGTCATGGCTTGCCTGGCTCCATTGCGATCGTGGTTGTGCTGGTGATTGCGGTTGTCGGTGTTCTGGTGTTTGTTGGCGGTTTCATGGTGGAAAGTCTGGTGGAAACGGAGTTTTCCATGGACGGAGTGGATCTGATGGTGCGGATTTCGGGTGACGATGTGGTTGCCGTGGTTGTGGGAGGTGATCGGGCAGCGTCACTTTCTTCACTGGATGTGTACTTCTACGGTCGTGAGGATGTGCGGTATTCCTTTGAACCGGTAAAGATTATGGAGACAATGCGGTGTACTGGTATGGCCAAAGAAGTCATGGGCTGGCAGACGGTAATTACGGAAGGATTGTTTACGGATGGGAAGCGGGAAATTCTTGGATATACCAGATTAAGATTTGCATAAATCGTTGGTTCTGTTCATAATCTCCTGCCTCTCGCAAAAACACTGAACGCACGGCCTTCGGCCTGCGTTCAGTGTTTACGGAACAATCCCCCGGGATTACGGCTCGTGGCACCCAAAAATGTTTCGGGGACAGGCCGCCAGTCATATCAAAATTCTTCAAAAAAAGGGGAGGATTATGCCAGTGTCTCGCTCATCTGATATTTTTCCAGAAGCTCGGCACGTTTGCCGGATGTCCGGAAATCTTCAAGGCCTTTGTTGAGAATACTGATCAGTTCGGTATTTCCTTTTTTGATGGCGATACCATACTCTTCACCGGTGGGAATTGTGTCCAGAATGGTGAGGTTTTTCCAGTCTGGCAGATAGCCTTCCAGCGTTATTTTATTGTAAATGATGGCGTCAATTTTTCCGTCATCAAGGTATCTGAGTGACTCGCCAAATCCTGCAGTTCCTGCGGAGAACAGTACAATCTTTCCTTCGGAGACCATCTCATCATACTGTTCTATGCCGAAGATCTCTTTGAGTTTGTCAACCGAGGTGATCCCCTGCTGCGTACCAATGCGTATCTCGCCGTTGTCAAACATATCTCTGGTTATGCCGCTGTCCTTTCGGACGGCAATGGCGATATCGGTTTTATAATAGGGCTGAGAGAAGTCCAGTCGTTCCGCACGTTCCGGAGTTATACTGTACCCTGAGTAGAACATATCGATATCTCCTTTCTCAATGAGCTCGGGAATGATCGACCAGGGAACCTCTTTGAATGTAATTGTGAAATGTTCTTTTTCTGCAATCCACTGGATTGTCTCGACATCAAAACCGACTGGGATACGTTCGCGGTTCTCGGTGATGATAGCAGTACTGGGAAGATGGTCTCCGTCAATACCAACGATGTAGGTTTTTTGTCCTTCACCGCCGGTAAAGAGGAGAACACAGGCAACAAGCACACAACAGACAACTACCACTCCGACAAGTACGGGGAGGAGGGTATTTTTTTGCATTGCTCAAATTCTTTGTCTAATAGGTATATATGTGATTGTACTCAGAGATCTGTTCTTATGAACAGACACTGTTCTTCGTTGATCGTATCTCATCCTTTTTCGGCATACTGAAGAAAAAAGATATCCGGAAAAATCCTTCCGGCAACTCTCTCCACCCGGATGACGGGGTGTTTACTTCGATCCCTTTCTCCCTCCTAAAAATACATTTATTATCCTGTCCCTCCAAACTTTAGATGATTCTCAGATAGGGAAAGAGTGATCCAATATGGCAGGAAAAAAGGTCATTATCACCGGTGTGCCCGGTGTCGGCAAGACAACTGTAATTAACACCGCAATGGAAAAGATCGCTGCGGAAGGAACTCCGTATCAGAACATCAACTTTGGCAGTTTCATGTTTGAAGTTGCCGCTGCGGAAGGTCTTGTACAGGACCGCGATCAGATGAGAAAACTTGATCGTACCGTCCAGAAACGTCTGCAGAAACTTGCTGCAGAAAAGATCGCCGCAATTGACGGGAATGTCATCATCGATACGCACGCTTCTGTCAAGACGCCGAACGGATACCTTGCCGGTCTTCCCGAGTGGGTCATCACCGCAATCATACCGGACGTTCTTGTTCTTGTCGAGACGGACAATGACCAGATTCTTGTCCGCAGACTTTCTGACGAGAGCCGTGTCCGTGATATGGAAGGTGCAAAATCCATTGCGGAACACCAGGAAATGAACCGTGCCTTTGCCGCATCCTATGCAATGCTTACCGGATGCACCGTCAAAATTATCGTCAACGCTGACTTCCTCCTTGACAAAGCCGTCGAGGAACTTATCGCAGCCCTGAGGTAATCTCAATGGAAATCGGCAAAAAGTACGGAATGTACATCGCGCTCGCCGTAGTCTTCGGTATGATGCCTCTCTACGGCTGGCCTGATGCCCGTGCCGTTATTTCAGGCGTGGTCGATATCATTGTCGGTCCCTTCGCTGCACTCGGTCTTCCGTTCTTTGCACTTGTACTGATTCTTGCAACCTGTACCGGTCTGTACTCCTCCCTTATTCAGAAGTACACCATCGACTACGACAAGATGCGGGAAAACCAGGAAAAGTTCAAGGAGTTTAACGTCCTGTTCCGCGAGGCACAGCGTTCCGGTGATGAAAAAGCCATCAAGAAGATGCAGGCACGTCAGCAGGCAATGATGGCGGAACAGATGGAGATGAGCCAGCAGCAGTTTAAGCCCATGGCTTATATCCTTGTTCTGACGGTGCCAATCTTCTTCTGGCTGATTGAACATATCCCGAAGACCACTGATCTGACCATGGCCCACGCTGACCTCAGCAACGCTATCATTCTCCCGTTTGCAGGACTGTCCAGTTACTTTGACGTCTATCTCGGGTTCTTCCCGCTGTGGATTCTCTGGTACATGCTCTGTTCTCTGGTGATCACTCAGGTGATCAGAAAAGCCCTCAATATCGGAGGAATGTAACCGATGCGGATTACGATCAGCGGATCACCCGGTTCGGGGACTACCTCTCTTGGCAAGGCGCTTGCCGAGAGACATGGTCTCCGGTATCTTTCCGCCGGTGAGGTGTTTCGTAGCCTTGCCAAGGAACACGGTATGGACCTTGCCGCTTTTGGAAAACTTGCGGAGGAAAATCCTGAGATCGATCTCAAAATCGATGCCCGGCAAAAAGAGATTGGCGAGGCAAGCGATGACATCATCTTGGAAGGGCGTCTTGCCGGATGGATGGTGGAGAACGCTGATCTGAAAATTCTGCTTTATGCATCCCCCGACTGTCGTGCCGAACGCATTGCCGAGCGGGAAAATCTCACCTCCGAAGAGGCCTGTGCCGCTACCGTTGATCGGGAAGCCTGTGAGGCAGCACGCTATATGGAGTACTATGAGATTGATATCGCGGATCCTTCGCCGTACGATATCGTTATCAACTCCGAGACATTCAATCAGGAAGAGGTTATCGCCATTGCGGAATCGGTTATGGCGATTGTTTCTGCAAAGAAGAATTAACCCGTTCTGATGAACCGTCCTGCCGGAAAAAAATATTTTTTATTTTTGTTGCGTGAATGCTGCCGCAGGAATATTTTCCGATGATATTTTTTGTACACAAAAAATACGTTCAGTCTATGGGTTCACAGGCACTGGGTTCCTGCCTCGTAGAGAGCATAGAGTTCGTTTCCCGCCTCCGGCCCCACGCGGCGAAGTGCCTGTTCGATCAAGACTTCTGTACACTCCTCCGGTATACAGCTGATGCCCTCTTTTCCTTCCCGGATCATATCTACGAGGGTTACCAACTCCTCGTCGGTCAGGCGGTTCAGCCGCACTGCAAAATCGTCTGCATCCTTTGCATAGTGATTTGCCACCGGCGGAAGAATAGACCGGTATGTATTCTCTGATCCCTTGCAGATCAGTGTGTCACACTCCGGTGCCAGTTTTAGCAGCAGTGCAATGTCATGCTCGGAAAGTGTTCTGGCCATATCCTATTTTTATTACCATACTCGCGTAATTACTTGTCGGATTCGGCACAAGGGTACAAAAAAGAAATGGTCAGAGATTTTTCAATGAACCGGGTACGACTTCAAAGCCCGCATCCAGAACACACTCGGTAATATCCTCAAAAGTTGTCTGATCGTAGTCAACCGAAAGCGAAGCTGTCCCGGCAACGTGATCAACCTTTACCTCTGCAACACCCGGAAGTTCCGCAAGCATCGTTGTCAGGTGACCGGAACATCCTCCGCAGTACATACCCGGAAACGCCAAACTCAATCTTCTGCGTTGTCATACTAACACAATGGTGTTCCTGACGTCTTATCTCTTCTGTTCGGGTTACCGTCATCTCTCATGCAGCAGAGATCCCGCGAGATGCGCAGGACATACAATATCTCACCGTCCTCCATTTGTTCCGAATCCGCAATGATTCCAATCATCCCGTACTGTTTACACAGTACAAGCAGTTCCGGAAGTCCTGTTGCTGAGGAAACCAGCAGAAGAATCCGTCCAAACTTTGCAAGATGACCTGCCGCCGCAGGCAGGAACCGCTCAATCACCTCGCGTCCGGTCTCTCCTCCGTCCAGCGCAAACTCAAGCCAGTCATTGATACGCTCTTCGGGTTTCGTCGGCAGGTAAGGCGCATTGAACAAAATCAGATCAAACTCACCGCGGATCGGATCCAGAAGATTTCCCCGGATGACTGGCACACCCTCTGCTGCGGCGTATGCCGCCGCATGCGGATTGATCTCAGTTGCCGTAGTTTGCGGGGCGACTGCCATTATTGCTCCGGCAACTGCTCCGGATCCAGTACCTACTTCCAGTACCCGATCTGACTCTCTTACCTCTGCGAGGGCTGCACGGATCAGCAGATGCGTGTCTTCTGCCGGAAAATAGATCTGATCCATGTCCGGTTTCATGCTATCAGGGAGGACAGACGGTTGGAAAGATCAATGAAGTCCGTGACCGAGAGCATCTCCGGCCGTTTATCAAGTATTTCGGCAGGGAGTGTTTCGATGAGGTTTGGTATTGCGGCATTACCGTAGATGCTTTGCATACCGCGAAGGCCGTTCCGGATTGTTTTTCTCCGGTGGGAGAAGAGTTCTCTGACGAGTGTGGCATGCACGCTGCGATCCCGGATCGGTACCGGCGGTTCATGGGGAGTAATCTTTACCACAATTGACCACACCTCCGGCGGCGGTGAGAATGCTTCGGGCGGGAGTTCCAGAACCATTTCTACATCCGCATACGTCTGAGCCATCACCGAGAGTCTTCCGTACTCACCGTTGCCCGGCGGTGCAATCATCCGTTTTCCGAACTCCAGCTGGTACATCAGTACTGCTGATTCAAAACCGGTTTCCAGCAGCCGGAACGTAATCTTCGACGAGATTGAGTACGGCAGGTTTGCCACTACCAGATCAAACTCCGGCAGGGGTACCTTTGATGCATCACCGCGGATTATCTGCAGCCTGCCGGACGCGAGTTCTCCGGCAAACCGTCGTTCAAGATTCGGCAAAAGAGATCCGTCCAGTTCCACCGCACGGACGTTTGCTCCGCGTGTCAGCAGTGCAGCGGTTAAGACGCCGCCGCCGGGACCGATCTCAAGGACGTTTCTGCCGGCTACCGGAATGGTATCTGCAATCAGCGCAACGGCGTCTGCATCTACTAAAAAATGTTGATCTTTGGGAGCCTTCATTTTGACGTGAAGAGGTGATACTTCTCGTCCGGGTTTTCCAGCTCCAGCATAATCCGTTCAAGAATAAACTTCTCCGGCTTTGCAAGCGTCTTCACCCGGGAACGGATATCTTCAAAGCTTTCGAACGGCTTCTTCTGCCGCTCGGTCAGTGTATCGGTCAGTGTCTTTTTTCCAAAACCCGGAAGAAGGTTCAGCATGTGCAGTTTCAGACTGATCGGTACCGCTTCATTATAGAACTTCACAAATCGCGGCTCACTCTCAGCAATGATCATGGAGATCACCGGTTCAAGTTCACCCTTTGCGGTATTGGTCAGTTCATCATAGGAGATCCGGCGTTTTACCCGCTCGACAATCTTCCGCTCGCCGTCACCGATGTACACCTTGTCATGCAGATTGATGGCAAAGTTGCGTTTCGGAATCAGCTCCAGCAGTTTAAACTGGTCGGTGCCGACCGCGAGGATAATCGGCTCCCGCTGGTTTAAGGGGCGCTTGTCATCAGCGTATCCCCACTGAAGAAAATCTAACACGACAGCTTCGACTTCCTTTTTGTCGGCTCTCTCGGTTTTTGGAGGCATAAACTTGCACCTCACTCACGCATGCTGGCGGAGGATATCAAGGATCTGATCCAGATCTTCCGGAAGAAGCGTGTACCGTTCCTTTGCGTAGATGGCGCGAAGTTCGTCGCGGCTTTCCGGCATGATATTGACAATCCGGTAGGCGATCTCCGGTCTCATCTTTTCAAGACCGTTCAACTCGTCAACGATGACGTTTGCGGTTGCAGGATCGCACTTTCCGAGACTGTCGGCATGATCGATACTCTTGCGCAGCTCGTACGACATCGTCCGTGCAGACGTTTCCGTCTCACCGTCTCCGCCGGCACGCTGATCACGAATCGAGATCAGCACCTCGCGAAGTTCCGGCAGCGACATCATTTCTTCGCTGATAACTTTTTTCACTTTCATGCCTGTGACTCCTG
>DALTYF010000214.1 GCA_029986195.1 Methanocorpusculum sp.
AAACGGACTATGAAAGGGTGAAGTGGGCTATTCTCGGCGGAGGCTTAACCGGAGTTACGCTCGCCCGTCTCCTCAGGGAGCACGGCTGTGATGTAACCGTTCTGGAAAAAGAAGCAAAGATCGGTGGACTCTGCAAATCGGAAACACGTAACGGATTTACCTTTGACTGCGGCGGGTCACACATCATCTTCTCCCGGGACACCGAAGTTCTTGCATTCATGCAAAACGTCCTCGAAGAAAACCGTGACACCCGGAACCGCAATACCAAAATCTACTACAAACAAAAATACATCAAATACCCCTTTGAAAACGGCCTCGCAGAACTTCCCAAAGACGACCTCTTCTTCTGCATCAACGAATACATCAAAAACCTCGTGGCGGTTGAAAAGGGCGTTGTTCCCGAACCGCAGAACTTCCGCGACTGGATCTACGCAACATTCGGCAAAGGAATCGCCGAGTGCTATCTCATCCCCTACAACGAAAAGATCTGGAACTACCCGACCGCTCGTATGTCCAAACACTGGATGGACGGCAGAGTCCCCCGCCCGCCGGTCGAAGACATCATCAAATCCGCCATCGGTATCGAAACCGAAGGATACACGCATCAGGCAGTCTTTTCCTATCCCGTTGACGGCGGCATTGAAGCACTCGTCCGGGCGATTGCCGCACCCGTCACCGAGAGTATCAGAACAAACTTCACCGTAACAACCGTCCGGAAAACCACGGACGGATGGGAGATCGGAAACGGCAGTGAAACCATCACCGCAGACCGCATCATCTCAACCATCCCCTTACAGACTCTCCTGCCCATGCTCGCAGACGTGCCGGACAGCGTCCGGGACGCCTGCGACGCACTCCGCTACAACTCCATCGCCTGCGTCAGTGTCGGATTCCGCGGAACACTCCCGGACATCTCCTGGATGTATGTCCCCGAAAACGAGTGGGGAATGTTCAACCGGCTCTCTTTCCCCTCCAACTTCTCACACCATGTGGCACCGGAAGGCTGTGCCGCAGTCCTCGCCGAGATCACCTACAACGAAGGAGACGACATCTCGAAGATGACCGACGGGGAGCTTGCGGCACACACCGTTGATGGTCTCGTCCGCATGGGCATTCTCCCAAGTGCGGCGGACGTCGTCCACACCGCAGTTGATCACTTCAAATTCGCCTACGTCGTCTATGACCTCGACTACCTCAAAAACATCAGAACCGTCCGCGAGTACCTCGAAGGAACGGCAGGTATCGATCTCGTCGGAAGATTCTCCCAGTTTGAGTATCTGAACATGGACGGCTGCATCCGCAGCGTTCTTGACTACGTCCGAAACCGGGAAAACGCATGATATCCGTAATCGTTCCCACATTCAATGAAGAGGAGGGCGTTGAAGCCTGCCTCAAAAGTCTCTGCGACCAGACCCTGCCCCGCGACCAGTACGAAATCATCGTGGTGGACGGCAACTCCAAAGACAAAACCCGCGAGATTGCAGAAAAGTACGCGGACAAAGTGTTCATCCAGACCAGCAAGAAAGTCGGCGGCGCCCGCAATGACGGGGCGATGGCCGCAAAGTACGACATCCTTGCAACCACCGATGCGGACTGTTTCCTTCCCCGCGACTGGCTGGAAAAAGTTCTGGCAGATTTTGCAAAATATCCTGATGCATCCACCATCTACGGCATCGTGTACCCGCTTGAACCGGGAATCAAACACAAGCTCTCGCTGCTCGGCTACAACATTGTGTCCCGGATCGGGTACTGGACAGGGACTATCTACATGACGCTCGGCTGCAACACGGCGTTCCGAAAGGATCTGTTCCTCAAAGCCGGGATGTACATCACGGCTGATGCGGGTGACGACTTTGAGATCGCCCGACGGATGAAAAAGTACGGGCGTGTCCGGCTGGACACGAACCTGAAGGTCGGATTTTCGATGCGGCGGTACATCGAGTTCGGCGCAATGAAATCGATCTACCAGTGGCTCTACATTGTGGCACACGGCGGGTCTTCGGAGAAGTACCAGTACGCCGGAAAAGAGTACGGGAAGAAATAATTGCACAGCCGAAAGAGGATCGGATCTGCCTTAACAGAAGATCCGAAATACTCTCATCCCAGAAACCGTCAGACACTGCCTTTTGTATCCCGGACCATCACCGACAGAATCAGGGACAGGATCGCAGGTATCACTCCAATAAGAATGGCAAAGTGAAATCCTGTCTGAATCTGTGCGGGATCAAGATCCTTAAACGCCCCGCCTCCTCCGGACTGTGATGCAGCGAGGGTGAACAACATTGCATACAGTGCAGTTCCAACAACACTGCCAAGATAGATACTGGTCACCATCAGAGATGATCCGGTCCCCCGCTCCTCTTTCGGGACATTTTCCACAATTCTGCCTGCAGCCGGTCCTCCGGCAAGACCCCAGACAACTCCCATCAGTCCCAGGGCAGAGACAAGG
>DALTYF010000215.1 GCA_029986195.1 Methanocorpusculum sp.
CGCTACCGGTGCAAGGAGTGCGGAAAGGCACACCTGAGAGCAGGATACCGCGCTGGCAAATTTGAACTTACGGAGTGAGCAAGAATGGTAAAAGCAACCCGCGATAACCGGAGCAAGTTTCTGAAGGTTAAGTGCCCCGACTGCGAGCACGAACAGCTCGTCTTCGAGAAGGCATCCTCAAAAGTTGAGTGCATCGTCTGCGGACGCGTCCTTGCAGAGCCGACCGGCGGCAAGGCCGATATCAAAGCTGATGTCGTCGCATCCTACGAATAAATTCGGAAATATCATCAATGAGTGAAAGAGACTGGCCAATTGAGGGGGAACTTGTCGTCTGTAGTGTTACAGAGGTCAAGGACTTTGCGGCATTCGTTGCCCTGGATGAGTATGAAGGACGTCAGGGGTTAATCCCGATTGCGGAGATTGCCCGTGGATGGATCAAGTACATCCGGGACTATATTCGTGAAGGACAGAAAGTTGTATGTAAGGTCCTTCATGTGGATGCATCCCGCGGCCACATCGATCTTTCCCTCAAGGATGTAAACGAACACCAGCGCCGGGAGAAGATTCAGGACTGGAAGAACGAGCAGAAGGCCCACAAGTGGATCGAGTTTGCTTCAAAGGACAGTGATGTTCCGGTCAAGGCAATTGAGGAGGCAATGTACAAGGACTACTCCTCGCTCTACGGTGCATTTGAGGACATCGTCGTGTACGGTGATGCAACTCTGGAAAAGTTCTCCCTGTCCGAGGTCGCAAGGTCCGCGCTGGCAAAGGTCGCATCGGAAAATGTGAAAGTTCCCCGGGTTACGGTTTCCGCAATTCTGGAACTCACCTCCAATAAACCGGACGGAGTGAATGTGATTCGGCGTGCACTCCGTTCCGCCGAGCCCAAGGTTGATGGTGCCGAGATCGAGCTGTTGTATCTTGGTGCACCCAAATACCGGGTAAAGGTTGTTGCCCCTGATTACAAGACTGCGGAAAAAGCTCTGGAAAAAGCTGCGTCCGCTGCAATCGGGGTTATGGAGCGTGCTGAAGGTGCCGGGAAACTGGTACGGAAACAGAAGTAACCGGGTGCGTTATGACTGGTCATATCCGGCAGTGCCCGATTGATCACACCTATACTCTTTTGAAAGTTTGTCCGAAGTGCGGTGCTGCAACGGAGTCCGTACATCCTGCGCGGTATTCTCCGCAGGATAGGTATGGGGCATACCGCAGGGTGGTGCGCGAATGGAACAGGTGAATGTGCGCTGGTATGTGGAGGATGTTTCTGCGCATTCTGCGCCGACGGCAGTTGCAGGTCTTCCGGGCGTGGGGCATGTGGGGAAGCTGGTGGTGGATCATCTGATCCGTGCACTTTCCGCGGTGAAGGTTGCCGAGATTACTTCGACGCTGTTTCCGCCGCAGATATATCTGGGGGAGGATGCGGTTCTTCGTCTGCCGCGCAATGAGATCTATTTTGTGCCGGGAACGGATGCGCATACTGCGGAACAGATGATGACCGAGGTTGCGGCAATTGCGAATGCTGCGATGCCGAAGTCTGCGGATGATCTCAGTTATATTGGGTGATGTATGCAGAGGAATACGGATCTTCATCTGCACTCGTGTTTTTCGATGGCAACGTCTCCGGATATGCTGCCGGAGAATATTCTTGCCGGGTGCAGGGTCAAGGGTATTGCGGTTGTCGGCAGCGGTGATGCGCTGCATCCCGGGTGGCGCAGGATGTGGGAGCCGTATCTGGATAATGCATTCGGGATTACGGTTGTGCCGCAGACGGAGGTTGAGGATTCTTCGCGCGTGCATCATGTGATTCTTGCGGAGACGTTTGATCAGTTTGCCGAGTTGCAGGAGGTGTTTGCGCCTGCGTGCGGGCATCTGACGACCGCCGGCAGGCCGCATCTGCAGCTGAACGGGGAGGAGATTGCGTCCGCGGTGCATGAGGCCGGGGGGATGATCGGTCCTGCCCATGCGTTTACGCCGTGGACGTCGCTGTTTGCGGCATATGCTTCTCCTTCGGAATGTTACGGAGAGGAGGGTTTTGAGTTCTGCGAGCTGGGTCTTTCTGCGGATTCCACGTATGGTGCGGGTATTGCGGAGTTTGCGGATGTTCCGTTTCTGACGAACTCCGATGCCCATAGTCCGACGCCGGTGAAGCTGGGCCGTGAGTTTACGCGGATGGAGGTTGCGGCTGATTCTCCCCGGGCGGTTCTTGCGGCGGTTTCCGCGGGCGCGGTTGTGCTGAATGCCGGGTTTTTCCCGGAGGAGGGGAAGTACAACCGTACGGCATGTACCCGCTGTTATGCGCAGTTCTCTCTTGCGGAGGCGGAGCGTCTCCGCTGGAAGTGTCCGCACGATAAGGGAAGGATCAAGCTGGGTGTGCGTGAGCGCGCGGAGAAGCTTTCCACTCTTTCTGCGCCGACGCCCCGGCCGCCGTATCTGAAGATGATTCC
>DALTYF010000216.1 GCA_029986195.1 Methanocorpusculum sp.
GCGGTATACCCCAGCCCGCGCCGACTGCGCCGCATGCTCACTTACCGTCATCTGGTTCACCTCCGCCGCCTGCACCGCCTTGTCGCGGGGAACAAACTGCACCATCCTTGAACCAATCCGCTCCGCAAACTCCGCAACCAGCTCGCGCTCATTATCCATATTCTTCGAGTTGCAGATAACGCCCCCCAGCCTGCACCGTGCCGTACTCCGCTGCGACAGCCGGGCAATTGCCTTACAGATATTGTTTGCGGCATACAGACTCATCAGCTCACCGCTTGTCACCAGATACACCTCCTGCGCATACCCGTCCCGCATCGGCATCGCAAACCCGCCGCAGACCACATCACCCAGCACATCATACACCACCACATCGCCGTACAGCGCTTTCATCTTCTCCAGCAGCTGAAACGTTGCAATAATACCCCGGCCCGCACAACCGATACCCGGCTCCGGCCCGCCGGCCTCAACACACCGGACACCCCCGAACCCGGTGAAAATAACATCATCGGCGGTAAGATCCTTTCTCTCATACATCTGTTCCAGAACCGTCGGAATCCAGCGTCCGTGCATCAGCATCCGGGTACTGTCATGCTTGGGATCGCAGCCGATCTGCATAACATCCAGGTCCATCTCCGAAAACGCCGCCGACAGGTTCGCGGATGTCGTGGATTTTCCGATACCTCCCTTCCCGTAGAGGGCTATCTGTCTCATTCACTACCTATTTGACCCGCATGCCACATATATTTTGACTTGTGGCAATCTGCCTTTCCCAAAAAGTACCCGTCACTTCCGCGACGGCCCGCTTCCCAGATGCCACTCAAATCTGCGGAGCATCCCCCAGACCAGAATAATAACCGGAATGATCTCCAGCCTGCCGATCCACATCGCAACATACATCACCACTTTGGAATAATCCGGCATATCCGGCCCGACCAGACCCGCCGTACTGCCGTTGTTGCCCACACAGCTGAACACATCATACATCGTCCCGATGACATCCTTGGAGAAGTAGGGATCGTGCAGAAGAATAACCAGAGTTGCAACAACCAGCAGAATATACAGAATGATCAGCAGCAGGGACTTTGCAATCAGCATATCGGCATCCTTCCCCGCAACGGATTTTCCGTCATGACGCATCGGGATGTAGGCACGCGGACTGACAATCGTCTTTCTAAACCACCAGACCATCGCCTCAAACATCACCTGAATGCGGTCAAGCTTGATACCTCCGGACGTACTGCCTGACCCTCCCTCAATGAGAGTGAACACCGCAAGGAACAGAATCATGGCCGCACTCCACCCTGCCATCGTTGTGTTCTGGAACCCGGTCGAACTGATCGCCGTCCCTGCCATAAAGAATCCCTCCCGGACCGCATCAATCAGGGTGTAGTCACTAAACAGCACGAGATCACAGGTGAGCACCGCGGCAACGAGGAAGAAAACCGCAACAAGCAGATGCAACACCCGGTCGGAGACGATCTCCTTGAACGAACGGTTTGTATAGACGAGATAATAAAGACGGAACGGCAGCGCACCCGCAAGCATAATCGGAATTACCACCATCTCCAGACCGAAGTTCTGGAAATGAGAAATGCCGTCGGCATAAATCGACATCCCGCCAGTGGAAATGGCACAGAAGGCAACGTTTACCGCGTCCCAGAGATCCAGGCCAGTCGCCATGATAGCAAGAAGAGAGATGATCGTCAGCACCACATAGATCTTCCACATCTGAAATGCGGTCGCGATCACACTCGGCATAAACGCTTCCGACCGCCCCTCCGAGCGATAAAGACCCCGGGCAACCAGACCTGACCGGCTGGCAACCGTAAGTGTGAATGCGATAATGCCAAGGCCCCCGATCCACTGCATAAAGGACCGCCAGAACAGCAGCGTTTTGGGCCACTCCTCAACATTTGTCGCAAGAGTAAAACCCGTACCCGTCCATGCCGACATGGACTCAAACGCTGCATCCAGTACCCCCATGCCGGTAAAGAGAAAGGGCAGACACCCGAGAAAACTGACAAAAACCCAGATAAGGGCGGTCGCTGCAATGGACAGACTGTTGCGTGCAGGTTTGCTGCCCTTCGGCAGCAACCGGAGGGCGGCACCAAGAAGAAGAAACAGAATCGTTGCCTGCCCCATCACGAAAAATGCATCCCACTCCTGATAATATGCCCCGACGCCGAGCGGCAGAAAAGTCGCAAGGCCTATCAGGAGAAAAACAGCGCCAACGTCGTGTCCGACACTTGCAAGTTCACGGAAGATGCCCATTTGATATATGATGATCGAACCTGCTCAAATATAATGATACGGGATCGACGGATGCAATATGGGAAACGAGCTGGCCGGATAATTTTTCTGAAAAAAAAACTGAAAAAACAATCCCGACTTTGGTTTGACAAAAATACGGGAGAAACTTTTTTTCGAAATAAAA
>DALTYF010000217.1 GCA_029986195.1 Methanocorpusculum sp.
AAAATCCCCGTGCCAGACCTCAAGCCTTGCATGGCTGCCGGAAGCGGAGGCCACCTCCACCGGACAACGGCGGATCTTTTTTTGGGGAAACTCCGCCCGGGTCCGTCTGCCAGGAAAAATCGTCAAGACCCAGCGGACGGCAGTTGACCGAGATGTTGACCGCACTCCAGAATGCCGCCGCAGACCACCGGTCATTGAGAATGACATGCGGCATTCCGGCAAGACTTGCGGCGATACCGAGGGTTCCCACCCCCGAACAGCCGTCGATGACCGTCGTCGGGCGGGACCGTCCAATCATACGGGAGATCGAGAGAAGTTTCGGATTGAACGGCCGCGGCATCTCCACATGCATGGTGGAACTTCGCTGATACACCACAATGTTTCCGGCGGGCGACGGGAAAACCGCGGCATGAAGATCGCATCCGGCAATAAGTTCATGCGTATGAAATACCGGCGAATCAATGCCGCGGGATAATCCCGGCACCACATGCCGATCCCGGACAACGCCCCGGAGTTCGGGAACCTCCGCCATCAGGCGGTCGGCAACATCCCTGTCAATAGCATGCGTCAGAAGAATCAGGGAATGCGGCGGAAGATACGGCGGGGCACGGAGCACCATAAACGGATGCAGATGCGGAACCCCTGCACTGCCCAGCGGAGATGCAGGGGAAATGATCTTCTCTTCTACGAGTATCAGCCAGATATGGGAAAAAACATCATCAATATAGCGTTTGCCGCAGACCGGGCATGGAGGGGGCGGGGAGTCCAGAACCGGCGGTAGACGCTTGTCTCTTCGCAAACCCTGACAGGACGGGCACGCATCAAACCGGTGAGCAGAAGTAGTTACCAGATCATCAGAAGACTAAATGCAATCCTGTCCGCAGACAGGGCAGTTCATATGGGATACATGATGCGAAAGGAGATAAGAGTTTTCCTCAGCAGGGCGTTGCACCAAAATCCATTTATTGCCTACGAATGATCGTCATTGATCGAATTTCAGCCCACGATTCGCACGGCAGAACCGTGCTCACCGCTCCGCGGAAAGACACGAAGCACACTGAACAGAAAAAAGATCACGGAACAAACTGTTCCGTGATGTTTTTTCTTTCAGTATGTTCTGTCGGATGCTCAGGAATAAAGGTACAACTCCCCTCAGCAGGATACTGCCCATAAACCCGCGTGATTCTGTGACAGCTCTTCCCATCCTGCCCGCCCCGTTGCAGCCCGCAGACAGTTTTCAAAAACAGCATTACCGGGACTGCGTATCCGCAGTCCAGGACAGCAGCATCCCGACAACCAGCACCACAATCGCCGCAAGAACCGTCGCGTGCATCATCACCAGAAACTCCCCGACATGATCCGGCCCCATCTGCACTCCTGCACCGAGGAACAGATTCGTCAGCACCGTCATCATCCCGATCGAAACTGCCATACCGAGCATACGGGTTGTCGAAAGTGTACCGGATGCCATACCGTACTCCTGCTCGGTTACCGCATTCATGATAGCCGTACTGTTCGGCGTCACAAAAATTGCAATCCCCACACCAAACAGTGCCTGTACCGCAATCATCGTCCAGACCGCAGGCTCCGCCCCGCAGGTCAGAAGAAGCAGCATACCAAGCGCAATAATACACAGACCGGTCATCGTCGCATAGCGCGGCGGCGCATTCTTCACCAGACGATCAATGACCGCAAGCACAATCGACCCGCATCCAAACGCCGCAACACTCGCCGCAACCACCGCGGCAAGCAGCCAGACAGGACTCGCAGACGGAACCCCCAGCAGAACCGCCCGCCACTGCCATCACCGCACCCGACAGAATCAGCCAGCGCGGCAGCAGGTGATCATAGAACTTCCCGGCCACAATCGTAAACAACACCAGAATCAGCCCCTGCGTCGTTACCACCAGCGCACGCTCCAGCGCAGAAAAACCCCAGGCATGGGTCATATACATCGACACCAGCGACCCCATCGCATAAATTGCCACATAATACAACAGATTCGCCGAGTTATTGAACGTAAATCCGCGGTTCTTCAGAATCAGCTGTACCGGAATCAGCGGATTGGATGCCCGCCTCTCATACCGGAAGAACAGCCCAAGCAGCACAAGCCCGGCAATCAGCAGTCCGAGTGCAAACAGATCCGGCATCTTCGAAAATCCGTACAGCCCGAGCGTCATACCAAAGGTAAACAAAACCGCCCCCGGCCAGTCATACGGCATCCTGTCCGTCGGTGCATCGCGCGGCACAAACGGAGCAGCCAGAAGAAACGACAACAGGGCAACAGGCACCAGAATCAGATACACCATCTGCCACCCGTACACATCCGTCAGTGCCCCTGCAAGCAGCGGACCTGCAAGTTGTCCGAGGAACACACCGGTCATTGCAATCCCGATAGCCGTACCCCGAAGCTCAACCTTCACTACCGAGGTAA
>DALTYF010000218.1 GCA_029986195.1 Methanocorpusculum sp.
AAGGCAAAGGCAAAGCGCTGATCTTCTCGGACACAATACGTTCACCCCCAATTTATGTACCCCCGCATGCGGGAGTACATTTCCAATTCTTTCTGTTTGCTGTTTTTTTTGGCTCTTTTATCTCAACCTTTCATAACCCCGCAGCGCCAATGAATATAGAAGAAACCATGGTGCATCTTACCGTTGATATAGGCGGACGTCCCGGTGCCGACTGCCGGGGGTTTTGTGCCTACTGCTACTTCAAGCATGCGAAGGATGTACCTCCGTTCGGCTGCCGGTACTGTCTTCCGTTTTTGAAAGGCTGTGACTACTGTTCCCGCGGGGTCAAAGAGGAGTACTCCGGTTTTCTGCCTCTGCAAACCGTGGCCGAGTCGTTTCTTGCAGACCTTCAGATGGTTACGGGAGACGTTACCCGCATCACCATCTCCGGCGGGGGTGACCCAAGCTGCTATCCTGAGTTCCGCGATCTGGTGGAGCTGCTTGGAACGCTGGATATTCCGCTGCACATCGGCTACACCAGCGGCAAAGGTTTTGACGACCCGGAGATTGCTGACTTTTTGATTGCAAACCACCTGACCGAAGTTTCATTCACCGTGTTTGCTGCGGACGCAGAACTCAGACGGAAATGGATGCATGATCCAACCCCGGAAGCGTCGCTTGAGATCATCCGTCGTCTTGCCAGAAAGATTGATGTGTATGCGGCGGTTGTTGTTCTTCCGGATGTAAATGACGGTGCCGTTCTTACCGAAACACTGTCCTGGCTTTCGGGCATCGGAGTGAAGGGAGTAATTCTGATGCGGTTTGCAAACCGTCCGGAACAGGGCTTGATCCTTGAAAATGCTCCGATTCTCCCCGGCCAGCGGGTGCACACGGTTGGGGAATTTTCCGATCTGGTGCGGGAGAGTGCAGCTGCATTCCCGGATCTCCGGATCTCCGGAACCCCGCTGTACGATCCTCTGTTCGACTCGCCGTTTGCCATTCGCAGGATGCCCGAACTGCTGGATCGTCTGCCGAAGGTTGACAAAAGAGCAACAATTATAACCGGCGCCGTTGCATCTCCATATATCAGAACAGTTATCTCTGCCCGCGGCGGGGATCCGTCCTCGGTGATTGCGGTGAACAAAGAGATCGCCTGTCTGATAACCATTGATGATCTCACATCACTTCATCTGCCGGATCTCTGTGATACCGTGATTATTCCCGGCCGCGCATTTGTGCATGATGCGGAGGCGGAAAAGGTTCTTTCGCGTGACGGTGTGTTTCGCACGGTCGTCCGGGGGCCTGAGATGCTTTCAGCTGACGGGGAGACAAGTATGGGTATGACGGAGGTTGATGTCCTTACCATGGAAATGGAAGGGTTTTCTGCGCTTATCCGGCTGATAAACCAGTATGGGTGTCCTACATGAAATATGCTAAGCTATATGAGAAGATAGGATACACGTTCAAAAATGAAGCGTATCTTGACCATGCAATGACACGGACTGCATACGCCCGCGAACATGAAACGCCGATGAATGAAACCATGGATTCACTTGCTGTCCTTGGTGACGCAGTGCTGGATCTGGTAATGATCTGCGAGATCATGGCGGAAGGCGAGTATGACAAAGGTGAGATTACCCGCAAAAAGATTGATGCCGTCAATATGACGGTTGTCCGAAAAATTGCTGAACGACTGGAACTTCCCTCGTATATGCAATGGGGGAAGGGTGAACTCCGCATGCAGATATGGACGAGCGGCCGGGTGTCTGCAGAATGTTTTGAGGCGCTGGTCGGCGCCGCATACATGGACGGCGGTGTTGAGGCTGCAACGACGATTATCAGAACCGTTCGTACGCCGCACGGCTCGGCAAAATAACACCAGCTCAAGGAAAAAGACCGGATGTTTCTCATCCGATGCAGGAGTTTTTCCGTGATCTGCTTTTATTTTGTTTGATCCCCTCCACACATCTGATTTTTTTTGGTTTAGAAAAACTCACATGAAGTAGGAGATGCATGTCACTATTCCGCAATCGTGCCGTCATAGTTTATTGCGTTGCAGTGCGATATGCTATGGTATGGTACGGGTGAAGGCATCCCACATTCTGGTAAAGACGGAATCCGAGGCAAAACAACTGATGAAACAGCTTGCCGACGGTGATGATTTTGCAAAACTCGCAAAACTTCATTCCCAGTGTCCGTCCGGAAGATCCGGCGGCGATCTGGGATACTTTGGTAAAGGACAGATGGTGAAGCCGTTCGAGGATGCGGCGTTTAAGGCAAAGGCCGGCGATGTTGTGGGGCCGGTGAAGACGCAGTTCGGCTGGCATGTGATCAAAGTTACTGATGTGAAAAACTAAGTTTCTCTTTGGTGTTCTATGGATGCAAAGACCTTTTTGTGCTCATTGAGGCAATAAAAAGCAGCGATATTGCGGTGCAGGAGGAAGCGGCAAATGC
>DALTYF010000219.1 GCA_029986195.1 Methanocorpusculum sp.
CCGGCGTGATGTTTGCTGCGGTCCACAGCTCAACCTCTTTGACATGGGTACCGGAGTTGTCACCACGGCTTATGAAGTGGGAGCCGGTCTCCTGAATCTTTTTCATTGCCTCGGTAATGGTGGAGGTCATGCCTTTTACTCCGGCCGGGTCTTTCTCAGGGGCCGAGGAGAACAAAGTCATTGTACATCAGTGCGATACGTTTCGTTCCGTATCCGTCTGCAACAAACTTCTCTTCCAATGCTTTTGCATGGACAATAACCAGATCAACAATGTCAGTCTTGGCAAGTTCTAAGGTTGCACCCGTTCCGGCCTTGTAGTGACGGACGGCGACGTTGGGATACTTATCCATGTATGCTTTTTCGAGTGCGGGAATCATTCCGGCATCGACGGGGCCAATAGTACTGGCAAGGGATACGGTCTGACGAACAGGCGTCTGATCAGCTGCAGGCGACACACAACCGGCAGCGAGGACCGCAACCACAGCAATCATACAGATTGCAAGAAATACACTTTTCTTCACGTACTTTCCTCTAAAAACACTCAACTATGCATCTCCATCACACACAGCTCCAGAGAAGATAATTGGTAAAACAGAGGTAATTGAGGTAAGTTATATACATTACCTTTTGAAGGGAAGGCGGGAGTTAAAAAAAGAGGGTTATGCAGTTGCCCGTCTGACCAGATCAAAGGCAATTTCCTCGGACTTTTTGAGAATGTCTTCAGCTCCCGGGATGATTCCTTCATGCATGAGGACAGCACCGTTACAGATGGTGGTGTCAACGGCAAGACCGCCTGTTGCGTAGACTGCGTTGGAGGTGGTGTTAAATGCCGGGACGTTTGCCGGGTTTCTGCCGACAAGGATGATGTCGGCGAGGTATCCGGGTGCGATGACTCCGGCATTGAGGCCGAGGGCTTTGGCACCATTCCGGGAGGCAACGGCAAGGGCCTCGCCTGCGGGCATGATAGTGGGATCGTTCCAGAAGAATTTCTGGAGGAGGGCTGCGGTCTTCATCTCGGCGAACATGTCGAGGTCGTTGTTGGAGGAGGCGCCGTCCGTTCCAAGCGCGACGTTGACACCTGCTGCTTTCATCTCCGGGTAGGGAAGCGCCCGGCCGACGGTGAGTTTCATGTTGCTGACCGGGTTGTGGACTGCGGTGACACCGCGGTCTGCGAACAAACGAATGTCATCCGCGTCAAGCCAGCAGCAGTGGGCGGCGATGCAGCGTTCGGAAAGAACCCCGCAGTGATCCAGCCAGGGGACGACCCGCATGCCGTGGGCTTTGATGCAGTCGGGGTTTTCGTCGGTTTCATCGACGTGAATATGCAGGGGAATGTTTTCTGTTTTGGAGAACTCGGCGCACCAGCGGAGTCCTTCTTCGGAGACGGTATAGATGGCGTGGGGGGAGACGCCCGGCATGATGCGGGGGTTTGCCCGTGCTTTGAGTGCGGCGACGGTTTTTTCCATGACAGAGCATTCGGATTCGAATTTGGCGTGGTCGCCGCCGTCGATCATGCAGTAGGAGAGGCAGGCACGGATGCCTGCTTCATCCACGGCGTCGGCGACGTTGTTCATCATGAAGTACATGTCGTTGAAGGTGGTGGTGCCGGTACGGATCATTTCGAGGCAGGCGAGTTTTGCGCCCCAGTAGATGTCGTTTTCGGTGAGGTGGGCTTCGGTCGGCCAGATTTTGGTGGAGAGCCATTCAAAGAGCGGCATGTCGTCGGAGTAACCGCGAAGGAGTCCCATGGGGGAGTGGGTGTGCATGTTGACCATGCCGGGAAGGGCGGCGGCGCCGTTTCCGTCGATGATGAACTCTGCGTCGTGGTCGGTGATTTTTTCGGCGACACTGCCAATCCGGCCGGTGCCGTCGAGGTAAATTTCAGCGGGTTTGTTGTTGAGGGTTACGTTTCTGATGAGGATGGGTACGGTTTTTCCAAAGATGTCGGTTTCTGTCATGCGA
This sequence comes from Methanocorpusculum sp., assembly GCA_029986195.1. Classification (GTDB taxonomy): domain Archaea; phylum Halobacteriota; class Methanomicrobia; order Methanomicrobiales; family Methanocorpusculaceae; genus Methanocorpusculum. The sequence continues at coordinate 1,963 of DALTYF010000219.1, forward strand.
GGTTCTCCACGATTTCTGTTACGATTTTGCTGATGCGCTCACCGTTCTGTTTTGCAACGGTGACGATTTCGTTGTAGTCAGGGGCGTCTGCCCCGCCAACACCGTTTGCGTAGTTGTCTACGGTGCAGAGGGCGGCGGCAGGGATGCCGAGTTCGTTTGCGAGGGTGAGTTCGCTTGCGATGGTCATGCCGACGATGTCGGTATATTCTGCGAAGGAAGCGATCTCGGCACGGGTTTCAAACCGGGGGCCGTGTGCCTGGAGATAGGTTCCGGATACAGCGTCGGGGATAAGATCGTGAAGCGTCCGGCGAAGCCCTTCGTCCACGGCGGGCGGGACGTGATGGATGTCGTTGTCATGCAGGGTGGGGATGTCCCAAGGGCAGTAGTAGTCGTTGGGGATGACGAGTGTTCCGGGCAGGACGGATTCTTTCATGCCGCCGGTGCTGCCGATGAAGATGAGCCGGTCAACGC
>DALTYF010000220.1 GCA_029986195.1 Methanocorpusculum sp.
GACAGAACGCTCACCACTGCGATGAAGTCCACCGGTGAGGTCATGGCAATTGGCAGGACGGTTGAAGAGGGATTCAAGAAGGCACTCCGTTCCCTTGATACCGATATCTACCACCACACGGACATAAACGAGATCAAGATGATCCTCTCCCGGCCCACTGACGAGCGGTTCCCGACTCTCTTCGATGCATTCCGTCTCGGCATGACCGTTGACGACGTCTACGCACTGACCCAGATCGAGCCGTTCTTCCTGGAGAAGATCCAGCACGTTGTGGACATCGAACTTGAACTTCGCGAACACCCGACCGAGGAGCTGGTCAAGACCGCGAAGAAGTTCGGCTTCTCCAACGCGGAGATCCGTGAACTCACCGGCTGGAACATCTACAAAATCGAGCAGCTTGTCGGCCTTCCGACCTACAAGATGGTCGATACCTGCGCCGCAGAGTTCCCGGCAAAGACGCCGTACTACTACTCCACTTGGGAGCAGGAGTGCGAACTCAAAGACACGCCGAACAAGAAGGTTCTCATCCTCGGTTCCGGCGCAATCCGTATCGGTCAGGGTATCGAGTTCGATTACTGTACGGTGCATGCGGTCAAGTCCCTGCGGGAAGAGGGCATCGAGGTCCACATCTTAAACAACAATCCGGAGACGGTCTCTACCGACTTCGACACCTCTGACCGGCTCTACTTTGAACCTATGCAGCTCGAAGATGTTGTGAATATTCTCCGGAAAGGTGACTATGACGGTGTTATGGTGCAGTTCGGCGGCCAGAACTCCGTGAACCTCGCCATTCCGATTCAGGAGGAGATCAAACTCTTCGGTCTCAAGACGAAGGTGCTGGGCACCAGCCCGGACAACATGGATGTGGCCGAGGACAGAAACCGGTTCAGTGTTCTGCTGGAAAAGGACAACATTCCGTCGCCGGCGAACGGGTCCGCATACTCCGATAAGGAAGCCTACGAGATTGCCAAGAAGATCGGGTATCCGGTTCTCGTCCGGCCGAGCTATGTTCTCGGCGGCCGTGCAATGGAACTTGTCCACGACGAGCTTGAACTGCAGACCTACATTAAGGAAGCTGTCCGTGTCTCCAACACCCACCCGGTGTTAATCGACCGGTACCTTGACAACGCAACCGAGCTGGATGTGGATGCGGTTTGTGACGGAACGGAAGTTCTCATCGGCGGTATTATGGAACACATTGAAGAGGCCGGTGTGCACTCCGGCGACTCGGCCTGTGTGATTCCGACCCAGACATTAACCGCAGGTCAGATTGCAACCGTGAAGGACTATACGCGAAAGATTGCGCTTTCGCTCGGGGTTATCGGTCTGATTAATATTCAGTATGCGATTCACAATGGCACGGTCTATGTGCTTGAGGCGAACCCGCGTGCCAGCAGAACGGTTCCGTTCGTTTCCAAGGCAACCGGCCTGCCGCTTGCAAAGATTGCGGCAAAGGTTATGCTTGGTATGAAGCTTGCCGATCTCGGCTATCAGGAGAAGGATATCAAGCATGTCGCCGTCAAGGAAGTTTTGCTGCCGTTTTCGCGGCTGCCGGGTGTTGACCCGATTCTCGGCCCGGAGATGAAGTCCACCGGTGAAGTGATCGGTATCGACTACGACTTCGGCCGCGCCTTCTACAAGGCAAGCCAGGCTGCGGACAACAAGCTTCCTCTGGAAGGAAACGTGTTCATCTCCGTAACCGACGAGCAGAAAGAGGCTATCCTCCCGATTGCCGGAAAACTCGCCGAGCTTGGTTTCTCCCTCTACGGAACGGAAGGAACGGTCAAGTTCATGGAGCAGCACAATATCAGGATGAATCTGGTTCGAAAGGTGCAGGAGGGTTCCCCGAACATCATCGATATGGTTCGCGGCGCAGATGTGGATCTGGTGATCAACACACCGGGAGATAAGAATGCCCGGGCTGATCACTTCCAGATAATGCGGGCGACGATCGATTACAGTATCCCCTACATTACGACCATCTTCGGCGCAGAAGCAGCAGTTTTGGCAATTGAGTCGATGAAGTCGAATAAGATTACGATCGAGCCGCTGTCCCACTATCACGCAGAATAAAAAATATTTTTTTCTTTTTTTGAGATTGTTTGCGGGCATGGTCCTGACGTACGAAATCCCAAAGAGATGAGTACGCCGGAACGGTTGTGTAAGTCGAAGGACTGAGCGACGATAAGATAAATACGTCGGGGGTTTCATACAGATGCGTTTTTTTGAGAATTGTTCGCAGGTTGAGTGCCGGGGCGGGCAGGATGAAAGACCGCCACAGATTCGTACGGCAGAGCCGTGCCCGGGGTCACATTTACGCAGATGCACTTTTTTGGAAATTGTCCGCGGTTCTATTTTCTCATCCCGCCCGCTCACCCCTCAGCAGTACACAATTTTTCCAGAAAAAAGAAGAGATAAAAAAAATTATTCCCG
>DALTYF010000221.1 GCA_029986195.1 Methanocorpusculum sp.
ACGCTGGTGTTTCTGGATATTCAGAAGGACAAAGAACGGTACATGAGTATCTCCGAAGCGGTTGATCTTCTGGAGGAGCAGGCATCGCGTGCGGGGACCCGCATCCCGCTCTATGTCGGCATTGCCCGTGCAGGTTCCGCAAGCCCGGTGGTTCATGCAGGGGATGCAGAGGAGATGCGGCGGTTTGCATTCGGCGCACCGCTGCACATCATGGTGGTTCCCGGTGAACTGCATGACATTGAGCGCGAATATCTGGTGAGATTTGCAGGATTATGCTGATCGAGTCCTACGGTGAGGAGTTCGCCGCCGATGCCGGCACGGCGGCACCGGCGGTTCCTGCGGAAACACCGCTCGGTGCAACCGCTGCTGAGATGCTGGAGATGGTCCGCTGTTATGCATCCGACGGGATGGTATTTCACCGGCAGGGCGATCCAGTTAATGCGGTTGCATCCTTTGCCTACGGGTACGGATGGCTGGATGCGGGGGTGTTTCTCGGATATCTTCAGGGCCGGGCCGCCCGTCAGCTTCCGGAAATTACCGGGCGCATTCCCGATACCCGTAGGGATCACCTGACCGAAAAAACACACCGGTATCAGCGGATGCTTTCCTCAGCTCTTGCAGGTGTTGTCACTCTTCCCGATGCGGAAACGCGGATGTGGTCTGCCGCGCAGTACATCAATACCATTGCGGTTTCCGCTCTTACGCAGGGAACCGGGTTTGTTGCTGCCGGAGATCTCGTTGCTGCTCTGGTATCCTTCTCCTACGGGTACGGATGGCTTGACTGCGGTGTCCGTGCCGGTCTTTTTGGGATTGTTGGCGACAGAGGTCTATTTACGATATGAGTTTTTAAAAAATAACACCTCTATTTCTGGGTTTTTTCTGATTTTATTTTGAGTACCATAGGTAACTATTTATGCTGTCGGCTTAATGAATCAATTGTATAACAGAGGTGAAATCAAAATGTCAGACATATATGCGAAAATGGTCAAAGAGGCATTGGCCGCCCAGTATGCGGATGTCAACGTCCTTAAGGCCAAACGCGGTACAAAGTTTACTCTTTCCGATGCCAAGCCGTATGTTGATGCAGTTACACAGATGACCGTTGCAGACGGTCAGAGCGCTGCGGTTATCAATCTGCACAAGGCTTCCGTTAAGACACACTTTGAGGTTTTGTCAGGCCTGACCGGTTACGTCCGGCCTGAGGATGATCCGTTCGTGGAGCACTACCAGACTCCGGCAATTCTTGAGATTCTCTGTGATGAGGACAAGAAGTTTGCCAGGAGTCTGGAAACGTTTGCGGATTCGATCAAAAAGAACGAGAACATCATCGGCCGTGAGGCGGCCCGCTGCTATGCCGGATTCTATGGTCCGTCCTGTGTGGTGGACTTTGCCTTAATGCCGGGGTCCACGAGTAACGTGGTCAATCAGATTCTTCTGAAGACCGATATCCCGTCGGACCACAAGCAGGCGATTCTTGCTGCGAAGTCGTGGGGTATGAACACGTCCTACGGTATCGGCGATATGTTTGCAAAACGGATTGAGGCGGGCGATACGCTGGCCGAAGCTTCCGATAAAGAGGTAAAGCAGTTACAGGCACTGTACCGGCGTCCGATTGATGCACAGGTTGAGCTGATGAAGAACGCTGGTATGTCCTCGTTTGATCCGCGGAAGTACATGGACAACTACCGGAAAGGTATGGAGTCCTATGTGAAGGCGGCGATCGATGACGGCGTTCACTACGGAAACATTGCAACGATTCCGGCTTACTGTGTGGGCGACATTTCCCATCATATCTCCCAGTCCACCTACAACATGTGCAAGGATGATGTGGTCATGGCAACAATTGAGGCGGTGACCGGTGTTATGGATAAGACGCTGCACGCAGCACTGCCCGATGCGAAGAGCGGTTACCAGCTGCTGGATGTTGCCACCGGTGCGTCGGCTGCGGCGGCAGAGTATCTGCTGGAGCTGGACGGGTTTAATGCACCGATGATTGTGGACCTTCTGACGAAGCGCTACCATAACCTGGTGATGATCCGGCCTACCCGCGGCGCTGCGGCGGAGCTGCACAACTGTGATTTCATGGACATGATCTATCGCGGCTGGAAGATTCTTGACAAGGCAGGCCGGGCAAAGAACGGATCGGGCAAGCCGCTTGCGGCACGTTCCGGCGGTGTGCTGATCGACCTGTCGCCGATTCATGAGAACGAGGTTCTGATGAATCCGCAGCGGTATGCCTATCCGGCGTGCGCGATTACGGTCCGGGCGTCTGCTCTGATGCGGATTGCGGATTATCCGTGTCTGCTGACGAGCGAGCCGATTACGGCGACGATGATGACGAACATTATTGCACTTGACAAGGGAACACCCGCAGCTCCGGCACGTGCCTGCAAGAGCTGTGCGACGGCGTGTCTGGTTGGTTCCCGCCAC
>DALTYF010000222.1 GCA_029986195.1 Methanocorpusculum sp.
GTGTTATACAGAGCAGCGTCACCATATTCCCGAACGGCAGCACCGTATAGGCATTGCCCAGCGTCAGGTTTCCTGCCGGAAGATTCTCCCGCACCCCGCCGCCGTTCACCGCCGCAACAATCCTCAGACCTTCCCGTTCCGTACCCGCAACTGTCTTTTTCGCATACCACAGCATCGAATCGGCAACCAGATCGCCGAGCGGCATCTCCTGCATCCGGACAAGCCGCGTCCCGTCGCCGGCATTCGCCGCAAGCGGCGTTGCCGAGTTCCCGATAACCCTCTCATACCCTGCCACGGACAGATCCGACAGATTCGCATACAGTGCCGCGTATGCCGGATCCGCAGCACCGTTCCGGAGATCCTCTGCCGGAATCAGAGACGTCTCAATCGAAGGACCGTCAGCGGCAAATGTGATGCTGATCCGCCCGAGATTCTGGAAAAATGCGCCGGTCTGCACAATCGTCGTGTTTCCCACCTTGTCCTGAATCACCGTGTGACTGTGACCGTCGATGATCAGATCAATCTCCGGCACGGCCTCCGCAAGATCATATGAGGTCGGGGACGACGAGGGATCATTCCCGATATGCACCAGAGCCACAATCAGATCCACATCCTTCTTCGCAAGCCGGATCTCATCCGTGCAGATGAACTCCGAGTACGGCCCGGCAGTCTCGGTCGTCGTGATCCCGAAGAACCCGATCCGTTTTCCGCCGGTCTCGAGGATGTAATTTCCGTCGTTGCCGAGCAGTGCCGTACCGTTCGGGTAGATCGTGTTCGCCGAAAGAACCGGGAACTCCGCAAGTCCGGCAAGCCCTGCGGCATGAGCTGCCCCTTTGTCGAACTCATGGTTTCCCAGCGTCATCACATCATACCCCGCGGCGTTCATCAGGGCCAGGACTGCCGTCCCGTTTGTGGCGGTCGTAAGCAGTGTTCCTTGCGTATCATCGCCCGCACTTACCAGAAGAGCGTTGGGTGTTGCGTCACGGAGCGGAATGGTGTAGGCCAAATCCTCAAGATGGCCGTGCATGTCGTTGGTGTGGTAGATGGTGATCGTTACCTCTTCGTTTCCGGCAGTTCCCATGCTGACGGCGAGAACGACCGCAAGAAGAATGACTGCCGCAGGAATGACTGCGAGGTATATCCGGCTTTTCTGGTTCATTGGTTTTTCCATTGTTTTCTCTGTACGGGAGAGGAGATATACTGTTCTGTCAACGTTGCACCTAAATTTGTTTTTGACTACGAATGATCGTCATTAATCGAATTTCAGCCCACGATTCACACGGCAGAGCCGTGCTGGCCGCTCTGCGGGAAGACATGAACCACACGGAAACAAAAACATCACGAAACAGTTCGTGAACATCACAGACTTTCCATTCAACGCATTATTTCCGTGTTGTTCATGAACTGTTCCGTGATGTTTTTTTTCTTTCAGTGTGTTCAGTGTTTTCCGTGAGATGTTCATGAATGGATGTTCAGGAATAAAGGTGCAACGCCTGCTCTGTCATCATCTTGATAATCCCCTGACACTAATATAACAGGTACGTGAGAGGGAGCATGCGGCCGACGGTGATCATTTCGGGATCGCTGAGGAAAGTCCTCCCACCATTCAGGTAACGCAGCCGTGTGCAAGCACGGGTGGCGAGAGTCACGGCTCTGGAACAGAAACGACACGTCCTTCGCGGAGCAATGAGACGGTACCTAACCCGTCGAGCGCTGAGGCGAAGGGATCGATGGAACGGCGAATCCCTGCGGGTGCAAGTCGAAACAGGATCTGCGTGCGGCGCCTGAACGCCATGATCCGGGTACGACGCTAAGCCGAATGCCGCAACGAACAGGAGGAGGCTTACTACTCCGACTCACGTTTTTCGCAGCTGTTTTTCCGTGTAGGTGTGGTGAAAGATATATGGCAGATACGTCAAAACTTGGAACGATTCTTATTCTTGCAGTGATCTGTGTGGGCATTCTGCTCATCGTCTCGTCCGGGATCTCTGCATGGCAGAGCTATCAGAGTATTGCAGAGCAGGGCAGCGAAACAGGTCTCCCTGTCCCGCAGCCGACGCCCGGAGTAACGACGGCTCCAAACGCAACGACCGCGGTTCCCGCGACCCCCGCCGCAGCAACCGCGACACAGATCGGACAGATACCCGTTGCAACGACTGCGGCGACCGCCGGTACTCCGGCTCCTCAGGAAACGGCAGCCGCGTCCCCTGCGGCAACAACCTTCGCTTCCGTTCCGGTACCCGCCACCGCAGCACCGCTGCAGGCTCCTGCGGCGGATGATCCGGTTCTCGGTACCTGGACAGGCACGAAGTCCGTCTCGATGCTTTTTGTCTCGGCGAACGGTCAGGGGACCGTAACCTTCCGCGACGATTATACCGGGGATCTCTCCGGCGAGTTCCATGATGCGGGAATGGATGA
>DALTYF010000013.1 GCA_029986195.1 Methanocorpusculum sp.
ATCATTTTCCCGGCAGTTCTTGTGATCTGGCTGCTTGCAACTCTTCCCTACGGTGTTGAGTACGGGTCTTCGGGGTCTGTCATTGGTATGATTGGTTCGGCTATTGCTCCGATCTTTGAGCCGTTCGGCTGGGGTATTCCGGAGGCTGCGGTTGCCGTCCTCATGGGTCTGCTGGCAAAGGAGACGGTTGTGGCCTCCTTTGGAACGCTCTTCGGTGTCGGTGAGGAGATGCTTGGCGGTACCCTGGCGGGTGTGTTTACTCCGTTGTCGGCGTATTCGCTGATGGTGTTCGTACTGCTCTACATGCCCTGTCTTGCGGCGATGCTGACGGTCAAGCAGGAAACTTCCTGGAAGTTTGCCGCAGGGGCTGCCGTGCTGATGTGCGTTGTTGCCTGGATTGTTTCCTGTATTGTTTATCAGGGAGGCGTTCTTCTTGGATTCGGGTGATCCGGTCTGGACGGTACTGTTTGTACTGACGGCCGTGGTGATTGTCATCCTGTTTGTGCGGATGGTGGTGAAAAAGCATCTGTGTAATGCGGGGTCCTGTTGCGGCGGGTGTCCCCATTCAGGGGGAAAGAATGGCGGGTGCTGCCACTGTAAGGGGACTTCCCATCACCACTCTCCTTTGAAGAAGTAAGTTTTCTTTTTTTGCAGAGTCTGTTTTTTGGAATATGTATGTGTAACCGGCTGCCGGTGCTTCCGTAAGTGGCAGTATCAAACGCCGGATGTTTCCGGGTTTTTCTGCTTCCCCTGGTGTTTCAGCAGATTTGGTTACAGGTGTTCCCCGGGTTCTTCGTTCTTTTTTTCTTTGGTGATGCTGTGGTAGAGCCAGATGTATTTGGGGAGAACTTTGTAGGAAATGGTGTTTTTTTCGCGGCTGCTTTTGATTGCTTCGTACTTTGCAAGCTGGGTTAGGTGCCACTGAAGGGTTGTTGCCGGGATGTCTGTTGTGTCGGCAAGTTCCTTCTGGGTGATGCCGGGGGAGTTCATGATTGTCTGAAAGATCTTCTGTGGTCTTTCTTCCCTGATAATCTGCTTCATGAACTCGAGCGACTGGTTTTCCTCGTCTTCGATGTAATAGTAGTGGTTTGTTTTTTTGAGCGGAATTTTTTTGATCCGGTCCGAGAGGATCAGTTTGGTGATGCTGTAGTTGATTGATCCGCGGGAGTAACCGGTAATTTCCTCAAGTTCTGCCATGGTGATGCCGGGATTCTCCTGTATGAGGCTGTAAACCGCCTGTGTCCGCGGGTTTCTGCGGACCGGATTGGGCCTGCGGGTGAAAAGACAGGTGAGTGCTCCTCCTCCCAGGAGGCGGAAGAATACTGCCGCAAGTTCCGTTACGATGACGGGAGGGAGGCCGAATGCACGGCTGTATCCTATAATGACACTGGTATGGAGATATTCTTTGAGCGAGGGCAGTCCTGTTTTTTCGACGATTGGGATATCATCATCCGCAAACTCTTCTATGTCACCGTAATAGGGGGAGACATAGAGATTGTCCAGGGGGTAATACTGACCTTTCGGGTCATCTGCTGCAAGCTCCGGTACTGGTCAGGGAAAACACTATTATCAGGATAATTATGTGCAGGTGTTTGTTCATGCTCTGTTTTCCCGAGTACTACTTTTGTGCTCCTTCATCTTATAAAGATGTTTTCCTGAGTAAAATGGGTTATGGAAAAAGTTTGTTATAACTCGCGGCTGTTGGTTGGGTCCTGTCCGTCGGCTGCTTTCCGGTTCTGTTTTCCTTCTTCAAGAATATGATTGTAGAGGAGAATGTAGTCGGGAATTACACTGTAGTGAACGGTGTTTCTGTCACGCATACTTTTGATTACTTCATATTTTGCGAGTTGTGCAAGATGCCACTGCAGTGTTGTCTTGGGGATTCCTGTTGTTTCATGGAGTTCCTTCTGGGATATTCCGGGGGTACTGATGATGGCTTCAAAGATTTTTTGCGGCTTTTCCCGCGCTGCAACTTTGCGCAGGAATCCGTTGATCTCATCCTCCGGTATGCTGGCAATGTAGTAGCGTGCCGTGCCATTGCGTACACTTTTCTGGATTTTTGCATTCATGTCCAGACGGTGAAGATTGGCGGAAACGGATCCGCGTGAGTAGCCGGTGAGCTCTTGCAGTTCGGAAAGTGTTGCCCCGGGATGTTCTTTGATGGTGTTGTAAAGAATCATCGTGCGGGAATCCGGGTCCTCAGGCACTTTCCAGCGGGTGACGAGGAGAGTGAGGGCACCTCCACTAACTAGAATAAATATGATTGCAAGGAATTCTGTGAATATCTGTGGGGGAAATCCAATATTTTCATTAAAAATGTCTATTACGAAATATCTTAATTGATCTGTAATTACTTTCCAATTATTGGTCTCATGTATTGGTGGAAGTGAATCATCACTAACTTGTTCAAGTGGACCTGGTGAGATGTAAATGCCATCAATTACGTAGTATACTGTTTCAGCCTCGGTTAGATCTTCAGCTCCCACTAAACCAAATTGACAACTCGCTAGGAAAAAGAGGGTTAATAAAATTGTTACTTTTTTCAGGTGTGCCATTCCATCACGCAGTATTTACAATAAGTGTGAATGGTTCTGAACCACTTACAGTTTTTCCTTTGATTTGGAATTCCCAAAGTCCACTTGGTAATACTGTTCCTGAATTAATCTCAATAGGGATAATTGCATTTGGAATCGATGATTCGTAGTAATCATCATAATTACCGTAAGTAACTCCGGTTGGTGAGGTGAATTTCAGTTGGAGATTGTTAGAGGTACTACTCCAAGACAAGCGGATATACATATAGGTAGACCCTGCGGGAACATCATAGTTATAGTTCTTTACCTGTCCCTGTACGATAGACCCCGTGATGGAGGATTTTGGTTCACCGATCGGTATAACCAATGGAGAAATAATAATGTCGTCAGTCTTCTTCACCGAATCTTCCGCTGATGCGGCAGCCGGAGCCATACAGAATGCGATCACACAGAAGACTGCAAGCACCACAGCTAATTCTTTCTTCATACAATAAGTTTGTTCTCGTTTTCCGCTTATAATATGTTTGAGCCAAAATTAGGTTTAGGTATTCCGAAACACTCTCTCCCGGGACCCTGCAACCACGCATATTTCTCATTCATTCCCTGTTTGTTCGCTGTATCCGCAGATTTACCCTTTGTTTTCCGAATCCGACACATATGTCTGACAAAACCTAATTCGCGCTCAACATCTTTATATGTCATAAAGAGAATATCAGACCCCTTGCAGAAACTTCGGGGAAAAGAAAAAAATGTGCCGGTTATCCGGAGGTTATATCAGTATTATTCTTCCGTCTTCTCTTCGACCGGCTCATCAACCTTGAGATTCGGGCGGGGGAAGGTCTCAACGAACTTGACCGACTCGATCTCCGGGAACAGGCCGAAGGCCTCCTGCGTGATCATGTACTCGGTCATCATCCAGTTCTGGTTGTACATTGCCATCATCGGCGGAACCTCAACGGAGACGAAGTTCTTGTGCGCATTGCTGACCTTCATCTCGCGGCCGGTAAAGAGGCGGATAGTTCCTGCAAGCTTCTCGACCGGGTCTTCGACCATTGCCTCGATCTTGTACACATAGGTGACTTCCTGGCCTGCAAGCGGGTGGTTGAAATCCACGAGATAGCGGCTGCCGACCTTGTTCACCACAACACCCTCACGTCCCTCAACCGTCACGCGGTCAAGCATCGAAACCTTCTGCGGCAGTGCCTTTTTGTCAACAGCTTTCAGCTCATCCTTCTTGTGCTCGCCGAATGCCTTCTCTGCTGGAACAACAACCGTGTACTCCTGGCCGATTTCCTTTCCGGCAAGATCCTCATCCACACCCGGAAGAACATGGCCTGCACCGACCTTAACCACAACCGGGCCGTACATTGCATTCTCGCGGAAGATTCCTGCCTTCTTTGCCTCTTCAGCATCCGTTGTATCAAACGGAGCACCGTTCACGGAACCGGTGTAGCTGAGTTTAATATAGTTGCCATTTTCAATAGCCATACGAATTCCCTATACTATGCGCATTCATACATTAAGAGAGTTTCCCGGAATTGGGCGTTGCACCTAAATTCGTTTATTGACTACGAATGATCGTCGTTGATCGAATTTTAGCCCACGATTCGTACGGCAGAGCCGTGCTCGCCGCTTCGCGGGATGTTCAGGGAACGCAGGCTGAAACGACTCCCGAAGGGAGAAGTAAAGCAACGGTGGGAGGATATGCTGAAGGCATGCGTTCAGTATTTTGATATGAAAATGAAGTATCAATCTCCTTTCCATTGGAGAACCCGGTTTCGGAATTCTCCGGCACATGAGCTGTATCACGGGGTTGACCTGTCCCGCGGACGTTTACCTGTGCGATATGACAAACGTATCTGGTCGTTTTCCGCAACCCGGGAACCGGATGAGCGATGCATCTGGTTCTCTTTTCCATCAAAGCCGTAATCCTCTACTCTTATATTCCCTCGCGTTCGAGTAATTATACATCATGGCACTGGAGATCGAGATAAAAGTAAAAGTTCCCGCACTTGAACCTATCCGGGAAAATCTCAAAAAGAACGGCGCTGCACTCATAGCAGAACAGGATGAGCACGACATCTACTACAACGCTCCCCACAAAGACTTCGCCGTAACCGACGAAGCTCTCCGTGTCCGTTACACCAGAAACCAGACCTGCGGCAAAATCATGCCGCCGAATGTCACCTATAAAGGCCCCAAGGTCGGCCGTGAGGGATTCAAAGCCCGCGAAGAGATCATCGTTGACATCTCCTCAGGTGAACAGCTTGCCGTCATCCTTGAACGGCTGAACTTCAGAAAAACCGCTGAAGTCGTCAAGCACCGTGAGATCTATCAGTGCGAAAAAGCCATCGTCACGCTTGACAACGTTGCAGAAGTAGGAACCTTCTCCGAGATCGAAGCTGACTTCTCCCTCACCGAAGACGAAGCAGTTGCCGCTATTGAAAACGTTGCCAGCATGGCCGGCATTACCGGTGAGCGGCTCACCAAATCCTATCTTGAAATCCTGCTTGATGCCCGTGCACAAAACGCGGCAGAATAATTTTTTTGTAAAAAAATCGGACGGAGTTTTACTCCTCCTCAACTCTCTCATGTACATTGCGCAGTTCGATCACCGGTTCATCCTCATCGGAAAGTGTGATCACCGCATAATTTCCTTCTGAAGCTGGTCCCGGATTCACACAGATACGCCGTTCAAACTCTGTGATGCCCTTCTGCTCATGAATGTGGCCACAGCAGATAATATCAAACTCGCGGACCACCGCCGCAACAGACGCGGAACCGACATGCACCGAACCGTCCTCGCCGATACCGTCCAGGGCACCCTGCGGCGGTGCGTGCGTCACCAGAAGGTTCCACCGGTTTTTCGTTGTTCTTGCAAGAACCTCTGACAACGCGGCCGCAATCTCCTCTTCAGACATCTCGAACAGTGTATTGAAGGGTGTCGTGTTCGATCCGCCAAGGCCCGTTATCGTAATGCTGCCGAGATCAATGCTCTTCTTATGCAGAGAGATAGCATCCGAAGCCTCGATCACCTGCACTATCTCCTTTGGATCACAGTTACCGGGAACGACAAACGTCGGAGCCGGAATCTCCTCAAGTGCCGGAATCACTCCGTCAAGCGGTCCGAAATCCGTCAGGTCTCCGCCGATCAGAACATAGTCAGGCTCTTCCTCCTCGAATATCTTGGGGATTACCTCATACTTCCCGTGTACATCGGTAATAAAAACAATATCGGTCATAAATACATATTTCACGGCTGAGGTTATGAAGTTTCAGAGAACTCGTTCCGTTCAGGAATATTTGCGGGGAACAGGGGCGGTGAGGAAAAAAGAACTGTTGTGGGATTTCTGGATCATTTTTCGTTTCCAAAAAAAATTACCGGGCAACCTGTGTTGCTGCCCGTCTCTCCCGTATCCAGGCAACCGCATACGCACAGGCAACCAGCATACCAAACACCCCGGCGGAGAGGAACAGATTACTGTAGGATCCGACCATCACCAGAACCGGAATCACCGCAAGCGAAGACGCGAACTGTCCGAGGTTTAAGGCCATGGAAAAAATACCGGTTGCCTTTCCCATTGCACGAACCGGCGCCTCATCCGAGATCCAGTTCACAATCGTTGGAATCAGGGCACCTTGTCCGAACCCGGTAAAGATCACCGCAAGTGCGATCACCGCGACCGACGTCGCAAAGCCCAGCATACAACAGCCGATACCGATTGTCAGGAAACACAGGAACATCACCTGCATCCGCAGCATCCGTGCCGCAATCCTGCCGTAGAAAATGCCTGCCAGCGCCGAACAGCACCCCATCAGACCAAGCAGCAGCCCTGTCCCTGTCAGGGACACACTGCCGACCTGTGCAATCAGATACGGAAGCTTCGTCGGCATCAGGAATGAAATTACCATCCCAATAAAGATTGAGAGATAAATCGGCAACAGTGCCTTCATATTCAGCTTCACCGAGTTGTCGCGAAGCGACCGCCGCGGCTCGCTGCCTGGTTTCTTTACTGCGAAGAGGACACCGATGATAATCACAAACGCAACCAGGTAGATCAGGAACGGCTCGCGCCACGAGATCTCCGCAAGAGTTCCTCCGCAGGTTTCCAGAAGCAGAATACCAAAACCCATTGCTGCTGACTGATACCCGAGCACCTTCACCCGTGAGGCACCCGTATAGTATTCAGTGATGAGTGCCGTTGTTGCCGTCGTTAAACCTGCAATACCAACACCAAGAATAATCCGGCTCACAAGAATTGCCCACAGGGAGTCCAGATAAAATCCTGCTGAACCGGCAACGGCAAAGACCACAAGAGAGAATAACAGAACCGGGCGTCTGCCGAATTTATCGCAGGCAACACCTATCACATATCCCGTGCAGGCAACCGCGAGCGACGGCAGGGTAATGATCATGGAGATTAAAAATTCCGGTGCATCGGAAAACACCTCGCTTATCAGCGGCAGTGCCGGAGCAACCGCTGCTCCTCCCATCAGCGTAAGCATTGCTGCGAGGAGCAGGAATACCAGTGTCCATTTCGTGGGGACAAATGTATTTTTCATCTTTACTCATTCATGTCATCCTCCATAAATACGTGGTGCACCTGTTGATAGGAGCACCCCTTTCTGATAGAGAGATCTGTCATGAAAAAAGCGCAGTATCTGAAAAAATACCTTGCCCCCTGATGTGAATAAGCACTACTCTTATTGCCTTCAAAACACTACATGTACAATCCTATGGCCGAAAGGGAGAATATTATCACTGAGGGAAATATCACGAAAGCCCTCATCATCATCGCCCTCCCGATCATCATCAGCAACATCCTCCAGAGCGTCCTTGAAGTCGTGGACATGTACTTCATCGGCCACCTTGGTCAGGATGCGATCGCGGGCGGAACGATGAGCATCTCGATCATCATGGTCTTAACCACCGTGCTGTTCGGTATAGTCACCGCCACTGCCGCATTCATATCGCGGGCATATGGTTCGCAACGATATGAACGGATTCAGGTAATTCTTGCACATTCGCTGTATCTGGCGCTTATTATCTCCGCCATAATAGCAGTTATCGGATTTTTCTGGTCGGAAGAACTCCTTCTTCTCCTTGGAGCAGATCCTGGAGCACTTGCCGAAGGAGCGAAGTTCCTGCGCCCGATGCTTATGGGTCTCTTCGTCATGGTCATTCTGATGACTCTTGTTACGGCGTTTCAGAGCAGCGGTGATTCCCGGACGCCGATGTATGCAATGATTGCCGTAAACATCGTCAATATCATTCTGAATCCGACCCTGATTCAGGGTCTCGGAGGTTTTTCCGGCGTTCGGTATTGCAGGATCGGCGTACGCGTCCATCCTCTCGCGTGCCGCAGGTATTCTTCTGCTGCTTGCCGTTATCTATCTTCTTCCGTCATTCAAAAACAGTCCTGTCCGACTGCCGAACAGATGGACGTTTGAACCGCAGCTGATCAAGGATATTGTGCTGATTGCCATTCCGAGTGCTGTCCAGAGTGGTGTGCGGAGTTTTGGATTCCTGATGATGACGTCGATCATCACCGTCTTCTACGGAACGGCAGCGGTTGCTGCATACGGTATCTCGATTCGTCTGGATATGCTGGGACTCATTATTGTGATGGGATTCTGTACGGCAATCGCGGTCATGGTTGGTCAGAATCTTGGTGCGGGGAAGGTTGAGCGTGCGGAATTGTCGGTTAAGTATGCGGTTGTTATTAATGCAATCTTCATGGCGATTGTTGCGGTCTTCTACTATCTCAACGCCGAAGCGCTGCTGACGTTCTTCGGTGCGGAGGGAGAAGCACTTGTGGACGGCGTGCTGTTCATGCACATTATTCCGTTCTCTTACTTCATCATCGCTATTGCCATGACGCTCGGGTTTGCGATGAATGGTGCAGGTATGACGCGGCCCGGCATGTACTCGGCGATTGTCGGACAGATCTGTACGCAGGTTGCGCTTTCTGCACTGTTTGCGTATCTGGGGTACCCGATCCAGTACATCTGGTATGCAATCGTCTGCGGTTCGGTTATTATGTGCATCTGCGACTACTACTTCTACCGCAAGGGAGACTGGAAGAGAAAGAAGCTGGATCTCGGTGGAGAGTCCGCATAGATGGATGAGGATCTGGTTCTCCGTCTGAAAAAGTTCGGCATGAACGAGTACGAGGCAAAGGTGTACTCGGCGCTGTTCGGACTGCGGGTGGCGAGTGCCCGGGAAATTCATGAGTTTACCCAGATCCCCCGGGGACGGGTGTATGAGACACTGAATGCGTTAATGGAGAAGCATTTTGTTGTGTCGGCGGGTGGGTCTCCTGCCCGCTATCATGTCTGTGATGTGTCGCGGACGTTTGAGCAGATCAAGAAGGACACGATGGATTCCCTGAATGATCTGAGCGAGTATCTGACGGAACTGGAGCGCGATCGTCCGGAGCGTCTGATGCAGGCGTATGAACTGCGGAGCCAGTGGGCAATTGATTCGCAGGTGCAGCTGATGTTCCGGCGTGTCCGGTCGGAGATGCTGGTCATCTGTGATGATGCGGAGTTTCTGAAGCGGTATGCGTCTGATTTGAAAAAACTTGACAAACGGATTGCGCTCTACGTTATTGTCAGAAGACCGGAGCTTGCCGAACATCTGGGGATACGGTGTTATCTCGGGGGCCGGGATATTGAGTGCGGGATGTTCTGTCCTCCGGTTCCTGACGGCAGGAGTTATCTGATGAAACTTGCCGTGTACTCGGATCGGCAGGATTGGTTGTCGGTGGTGGAGGAGAACGGGATGCTGGAGGGTGTGTTCCTCTCGAATGATCTTTTCTCCGGGTATCTCTATCACTGTATCCTGAATGAGATTCAGCCGATCCGATCCGGAAACCCGTAATCTTTTTTGAAACATTGGAACCACACCGCTTTCTCCGGTGTTGTACCTAAATTCGTTTATTGACTGCGAACGATCGTCGTTGTGTGCTGCACCAAAACAGACGAAATACTTTCGTGGCATCACTGAAAAAAATAGTTACGGTTTCGGCAGACATCCCGGGTATTGGTGTGTGGTGCTGGCAACTGAACGGGTCATGAGTTTACGATTTTTCTTCTATTGAATTCAGGATGCACGGATTCCCCTGCATGTGGGTCCTGTGGAGGCGGGAACGGAGGTTCCCCTTTTTTTCGTTCAGTCGCGGATTTTTCCGGGTGTCTTATGCCGCCGGTCAGGTGTGTCACCTGAATGTCATATCAAAGAGGAAGAGGTTGGTCTCTTCTTCTGCGGAGGAGGGACGCCGGTATTGTGGTGTCTGGCGGGAGTGTGATTTCCGTCCGCATCAAATAGCCGGGCAGCCGGATACGCCGTGATGGCGCTATACGGCCAGGGATATGTTATCCGTGGTAGAGGCGGATGCTGCGGGTAACCCGATCTTCTTCGATGTCCCAGCGCTCTTCGCGTTCTTCGTCGAGGTACCATGCGGCGGTCAGGAGAAGTTCGGGGAGGTTGTCCGGGTCGATACGTTTGCCGTGCCAGACTTTGATGCGGTATCGTTCGATGCCTTCTGCGGTGGGGATGAGGAAGGTTACGGTGTGGCGCAGGAGGAGGATCAGACACAGGAGGAAGAGGAACAGTAGCAACAGCAGGAAGCAGAGTGCGCCGGTATTGTACTTGCCGGATGTGTTGTCGTCACCAGTATCAGCCGACGGCGCGGTGTCCGTGTTCCCGCCCGATGGTGCAGTGGCGGTGCCTCCGACTGAGGGTATGGTTGTCGGTTCTTTTGTCGGGTTTTCCGGTGTTGGTGCCGGAGTTTTGGTTACGGTCTCTGCGGGCAGTCCTCCCGCGTTCCATTTGGCGTAGAGGGTCATGTCACCCTGAATGCCGGTGGTGAAGTCCCATGCGAGGGTCCAGGTTTCATCCGGGTACCAGCCACCGAAGGTATAGCCGGTCCTCACGGGTTCGGGTGGTTCGGGGGTGATATCTCCTGAGGAAAGGCCGGTGACGGGGCTGATGAAACCTCCTCCGTTGGTTTCAAAGAGTACACGGTAGGCGTTGTCCATGTTGCCGCCACCTGATCCGCCGCTTCCGGTTGGCGTCGGCGTTGGGCCGGGAGCCTGTTGGAAAACGGCGACAATGGTATGCGTGCGGTTCTCGTCGGCGATGGTGTGGGTGCCCCTCGGGGGGATGCCGGTGCCCCT
>DALTYF010000223.1 GCA_029986195.1 Methanocorpusculum sp.
CCTCCGCATCCACCTCCCAGGAACACCCCTGCATCCGCCACCACGCGTCCCTCATAATCCCACACCATCCCGCGACCTGAATAATCAACACCACAGGCGGCATCATACCCTAAACATCCGCACCCTACAACAAACCCCCTGTTTTCCAAAGCCCGCGCACGAAGCAATAACTCCCAGTCCGCAACGCGCGCCGCGGGCCACGCTGCCTGCACCAGAACACACGCACATCCCGCATGCAGATACGCGCGGAACAACTCCGGAAACCGCAGATCAAAACAGATCGCGCACCCGAACTTCACCCCGCCGTACGAAAAACAGACCGGCTCTGTTCCGGCAGAGTAGCGCATATCCTCCCCGCCCGGCATAAACAGATGCATCTTTGCATACTCCGCAAGAACCTCACCGCGCGGACCGGCAACCAGCATCACATTCTGCGGAAGCGCGCCCGGCACCTCACGCGCATACGAACCCGCAATCGCAACGCCAAACTCCCGTGCAAGAGAACACCACCGTTCCTTCACCTCCGCACCGGCCACAGTATCGCAGCTGTCATCCGCAGGCCGCCAGCCGGTCGCATACTGCTCCGAAAACATCACCAGATCCGCATCATCCTCTACGGCGCGCAAAACAGCATCATGAGCCCGCACAAATGCGGTATCCGGATCATTCCACACCTGGGCAATCTGGGCGCAGTACACTCGCATACCTGACTCTTCGGGAGATGACAAAAAAAGATTGTGATACAACGAACAGGTACTCAGTACAGCACACAACCGCAGGCAGCAGCGGGAAACTCTCGCATACAGGAACAATATGTTCCGTTACTGTCAGCATCCCCACTTACCGCAACGACGAAAAAAAGGTTAGACCAGCCGGTAGGTCTCAAGATTCTGAGGCGACACCGTCTGGATATGATACTTCTTGTAGATCGAACTTGCCAGATCGATCGTCTTCGACTCCTCACCGTGGATCGTAAACACCCGTTCCGGCTTCGGCTGGAGATACTGCACATAGTTCATCAGCTGGCGGCGGTCTGCATGACCGGAGAAACCCTCCACCGTCTGCACCTCCATGTTGATGATGATACTGCCTTTCTTGCCGACCGGCACCTCACGCCATCCCTTCTGAATCCGGCGGCCGTAGGTTCCTTCCGCCTGATACCCGACAAAGATCAGCATGTTCTTCTCCGACTCCGCAAGGTTGCCGAGATACTCAATAACCGGACCGCCGTTTAACATACCGCTGGTTGAAATAATGACGCACGGATCCTCCGAGAAGATAACCTGCTGGCGTTTATCCTGCGAATCCACCTGCTCAAAACACTCCGCAAGGAACGGATTGTAATTGTCGCGGAAGATCAGGTTCCGGAGATCATTGTTCAGATACTCAGGATACGCCGTGTGCAGGGCAGTTGCCTCCTTAATCATTCCGTCAAGATAGATCTTGCACTTCGGAATCCGCTGGTTCCGGAATCCCTCCTCAAGGGCCAGCATCAGCTCCTGCGATCGTCCGACCGCAAACGCCGGAATCAGAACCTTACCGCCGCGTTCCAGCGTCGTGTTGATAACCTCATAGAGACGATCCTCCGCATCCTTTCTCGACGGGGAGAAGTCCTCGGAACCTCCGTAGGTACTCTCCATCACCAGTGCCTCAAGGCGCGGGAACTGCGAAACCGCCGGATTGAACAGCCGGCTCTTGCTGTAGAAGAAATCGCCGGTGAACGCAATATTGTAAAGACCGTTTCCTACATTGAAGTGCGCAATGGCCGAGCCGAGAATATGTCCCGCATTGTGCAGCGTCAGCTTCAGATCAGGCGCAATGTCCGTCACATCGCCGTAGCCGAGAGCAATCGTATGTTTCACGAACTCGCGAATCTCGTTTGACGAATACGGCGGGACTTTATCCTCCTTGTTGTTCACGTCAAGATAGTCCAGCTGCAGCATTGCCGCCGTGTCGCGGGTTGCCGGTGTTGTGTACACCGGACCGTCATAGCCGTAGCGGTACAGCAGCGGAATATATGCGGAGTGATCCAGATGAGCGTGCGTTAAGACGACCGCATCAAGCGACGTGAACGGATAGATCTCCGGCACATTCAGGAACGGCGACGACGCACTGCCGGTCGCACCCGGCGACTCGCCGCAGTCGATTAAGACCTTACTCTCCGGTGTCGAAAGCAGAAATGCTGCCCGGCCAACCTGGCGGCAGCAGCCGAGCGTCGTAAGCCGCAGCCACTGCTCCTTATCGCGTCCCGAGTACATCGAATCACGGTGAATCCGGCGGCCGCACTTGCGCAGAAACTCCTTACGCTCATCGCGGGTCTCGCGCAGGAACTGACGCACCTGCTTGATCGTCACCGACGGAATCGGCGGGG